>NZ_JBQIOP010000005.1:0-112283 GCF_056822245.1 Petralouisia sp.
ACTTAGGAATGAGGGCTTTCCCGAATTCCTTAGCCGCAGTTGGCAGTTAGTTCGCTGCAGCGCTGCCCGGTTTGCGTGAGGAAGGACCGGACTGAATTGCCGTCCGTTTCCAAAACCCTTTCGCCAAAATAAGTTCTCAGTGAGCCTTGTACAAAATGTCTTGCTTACCGTCCGTTTCCAAAAACCCTTTCGTCTTAAAAACAGCAAAAAAACAGCCATCCTGAATCAACATGGCTGTCTTTTCTATGTAATTTCTTAATACAATTTCTTTGCAAATCTATTTCCTTGTATTCTTCAAAAACTCCGGAATCTTAATATCCCGTTCCGGCACCGTGCTCTCCGGCCTTCTGGGCCTTTGGATTCCAAGAGTGGATGCCGTTACGCCCAGGTTCCCGGAACCTGCGTTGGATGACGACGGCTGATTCACTGACCCGTAAGGACTGGCCGGGCGGGTGACAGAGCCCAGGTTACTGGAGGTTCTTGCCGGAGTCGTCATTCTGGAAGGCGTATTCTGGGCATATTTCATGCTCGGCATTACCTTAGGCGCCGGAGCCGCGTCGCCAAGACCTGTGGCAATTACTGTTACAATTGCCTCATCCGTCATACTTTCGTCAAACTTGGCACCGAAGATAATATTTGCATTCTCGCCTGCCAAATCCTGCACATAGCTGGCTGCATCGCTGCCGTCCACAAGGGAGATATCTCCGGAAATATTGATAATCACATGGGAAGCGCCTGTAATGGTAGTTTCTAACAGAGGGCTTGCCACAGCAAGCTTCACTGCTTCTGTAGCCTTGTCGTCTCCCTTTGCCATACCGATACCGATATGAGCCATTCCCTTATCCTTCATTACGGTCTGGACATCTGCAAAGTCCAGATTGATCAATGCAGGTAAATTAATCAGGTCTGTAATTCCCTGTACCGCCTGCTGCAGCACTTCGTCTGCCTTTTTCAAAGCATCCGGCATGGTAGTCCTTCGGTCCACAATCTCCAAAAGCTTGTCATTGGGGATCACAATCAGGGTATCCACGCTTTCCTTTAAACGCTCAATGCCTCCCATGGCGTTGAGCATGCGGGCCTTGGCTTCAAAACGAAAGGGCTTCGTGACTACGCCTACGGTAAGGATTCCCATATCCTTGGCAATCTTTGCAACTACCGGTGCGGCTCCGGTTCCGGTTCCGCCTCCCATCCCGCAGGTTACAAACACCATATCTGCGCCTTTAATCTCTGCGGTCAGTTCGTCAATGCTCTCCTCCGCCGCTTTCTGACCGATTTCAGGCTGCGCGCCAGCTCCCAGTCCCTTTGTCAGCTTCTCGCCGATTTGAACCAATGTAGGTGCCTTACAAAGCGTCAGCGCCTGCTTGTCCGTGTTGATTCCGATAAACTCAACGCCGCCGATACTCTCATCAATCATTCTATTGACTGCATTATTTCCAGCCCCTCCAACACCAATTACGATGATTTTTGCACTGGAATCTGCCTCTGTTGTCATTATTTCAAGCAAGGTTCTTCCTCCTTTTATCCTCTATCTGAACTTTTCATTCTATATCCACTTTTAAACTCTTATACACTATACTATAATTTTTTGAAGAATTAATCAATAAGAAATTTTAATTTTATTGTATTTTTTTCAGTGGTATTTCTTTCTTTCCTGCAAAAATAACACAAATTTCGACAAATATATTCTATCCGGTTTTTTCAAAAGCAATATCCGTCGTGTGTTCCGTCCAGCTTTCCAGGTGCAGTGTGCCCTTCTGCCCGTCCAGCTTCGGCATAATATAAGAAAGCCTTACCACCTTCTCATTCAGATTTTGAGCCTGTCCAATCAGAACCGTAATTTCCCCATAGCTCAATGTAAAATTCCCTTCTCCTCCATATCTGACATTTTCCGGAACCTGTTCATATTTTTTCAGCATCTGCGTCAGCGACAACAGATTTTTCAAAATATCCTTGCCTTTGATCGGAAGTTTTTCATACAAAACGATTTGTTCCACATCCAGCCCGCTTATCACCGGAACGCCTTCTATCACTTCCGAGGACATTTCCACTACAAATCCGTCTTTGTCAAAATAAGCATTCTGCCCCAATGCATCAATATAAACCCTGCCCAGCAATGCTTTCTCATATACTTTGATTTCCAGTGTCTGGGGGGATTTGAGAAAAACCTCCATGCTGTCCACAAAAGGCATTTCCCGGGGTTCCACAAACTTGTATTTAAAATAAACATACAGGCTGTTCCAAGAATATTCATCATCCAGCAGCCAGTCTTTCATGGCCTCGTCGGAATAATGCTCATTGCCGGTTACTTTTACCTTCTTCACCGTGAACAAGTTAATTACAATCAGCGCCGCTATCGCCAAAAAGAGCAAAATCATAAGAATTGTCAGCCCTATTGTTTTCCATCGCTTTTTCTGCTTCCGTTTTCCTCTTCCCATGTCTTACTCCTGTTCCAGATGAATTCCCCTTGATACGCTTAGCACCAGTCCGATTTCCGCTAACAAAAACAGCACCGATGTTCCGCCGTAGCTGATAAACGGCAGGGAAATCCCCGTATTCGGTATGGTATTGGTTACTACCGCAATATTCAGTATTACCTGTATGGAAATATGGGCCAAAGCTCCTGTGACAATCAGCGCCCCATACAAATCCTGCGCATTGCTGGCAATGACCATAAATCTCCAGATAGTAATTACAAACAGCAGAATTACGCTGATGGCGCCGAATAACCCCAATTCCTCGCAGATAATCGAAAAAATCATATCGTTCTGGGCCTCCGGCACAAATCCCAGCTTCTGCATGCTGCCGCCCAGCCCCTTTCCAAAGAGTCCGCCGGAACCAATGGCATAAAGGCCCTGAAGCGTCTGATACCCCTTCTCGTATTTCTCCGGATTCAGCCAGATCCGCAGACGTTCCGCCCGGTAGGCTTCCATCATGATAAACACTGCTCCAAAAAGAATCACCGCCCCGCCTGCAATGAAAAACTGGGCGTATTTGGGGCTTGCCACAAATACCATGGAAATGGCAATTCCCAGTATAATAATTGCCGTGCTTAAGTTTCCGATTGCCACCACGGCAACCATGGGAAGGACAATTGCAATTATTTTCACTAATGAAGAAAACTTGCCCATCTGTTTGGGCATTTTACTGATAATTGTGGCCAGAAATACAATAATTGCCAGCTTTGCCGCCTCCGAGGGCTGAAAACTGGTAAATCCCAGGTTCAGCCAGCGCTTCGCGCCGTTTAATTCATCCCCGATGAAAAGCACCAGGGTGCATAACCCAAATGCCCCTATGTATGCAATCAGCCAGAAGTTTTTCCACACGCGGTAATCAATTTTGGAAACGATCACCATAGCTGCTATTCCCAAAGCGTCTGCCTGAAGCTGTTTTTTCAGATAATAGGCGGAATCCTTAAATTTAACCTGACCGTTGTATGCGCTTGTACTGTATAGCATGACCAGTCCGAAACAGATCAGAAAAAATACAATTAACAACAGCGTATAGTCAAAATAACGGATATTTTTTTGTCTTCTGTCTGCTTTTCCTTCTCTACCCATATCAGCACTCCTGACCTAGAATTTCACAGTTATTCCTCTAATGCCCTCGCCAGTTCCTTAAACATATTTCCCCGCTGCTCGTAATTTTTGAACATTCCCCAGCTTGCGCAGGCCGGTGAAAGCAAAACTGCGTCCCCGTCTTTTGCATGGTCAAAGCATACACTGACTGCTTCCTGCAGGCTGTCTGTAAGAATAATATCCTCCCCGGGATATCCAAGCCGGACTGCCGTATCCCTTATTTTCTCTCTGGTAGCTCCAAGCAGTACAAATTTCTTCACTTTTCCTTCAAAAGCCTGAATCCATTCCTCATACTCAGAATCCTTATCATATCCCCCTCCAATCAGTAAAGTAGGCCACTGCATGGCTCGTATGGCCTGAATTGCCGCGTCCGGATTAGTCCCTTTGGAGTCATTGTAAAAACGGACGCCCCTTTTTGTCACCACATATTCTATTCTATGCTCCACCGCTGCAAAAGTAACCAGAACTTCCCTGATTTTTTCCAGGGAAACTCCCGCCATCCTTGCCATTGCCCCAGCGGCCATCACATTTTCATAATTATGTTTTCCCAGAAGCTGAAGCTCATGTACATTGCATAAAACCTCCTGCTCCCCCTGCCAGCTCCAGATAATTTCTTCGCCCTCCAGATACATGCCCTCCTTCAGCTTCCTCTGGCTGCTGAAAAATACGATTCGGGCTTTCACCCCGGCAGAAAACTCCCGCAGCGCATCGTCCTCGTAATTCAGGATGCAGACCTGACGCTCCCCCTGATTGGCAGTGATCCGCTCTTTTGCCTTCCGGTAATTCTCCATGGTATGATGGCGGTTTAAATGATCCGGCGTAATATTCAAAATGGCAGAAACATCCGGGCAGAACCGGTTCACCGTTTCCAGCTGAAAGCTGCTGATTTCCGCCACCGTGACAGAAGCTTCTGTGGTTTTTGTCACCAGACTGGTATAGGGAATCCCAATATTCCCCACCACCTTCACATCCAGGCCCGCATGCCTCATAATCTCTCCCAGCAGGGAAGTGGTTGTGGTTTTCCCGTTGGTTCCGGTTACTGCAAGGACCCTGCCCTTCTCAAATACGGCGGCAAGCTCAATTTCGCCCCAGATTGCAAGACCCGCCTCTTTCATCCGCTCCACATCCGGAATATCCAGAGGCACCCCTGGGCTCAATATGGCAATGTCACAGTCCGAAAGTATATGCGCCGGCAGACAGCCGGTATAGATTTCAGCCTGTTCCAGCAAAGGAGATTTCTCTCTTATTTCCTCCGGCTGTTTCTCCTTACTGCCATCGTAAAGCACAACCGGAAGATGATGGTTTATCAGAAGCTCTGCAGCTGCAATTCCGCTGATTCCAGATCCCATAACCAAAAATTTCTTTCCATCCAGATTCAATGTTATCCCTCCTAAAGCGCAAGCAGCCCAATCAGGCATAAAATAGCCGTAATAATGGAAAATACCGCCACTACCCTTGTTTCAGACCATCCGCATAATTCAAAATGATGATGTATGGGAGCCATGCGGAAAATACGCTTTCCCCCTGTTTTCTTAAAATAAGTCACCTGTATCATGACTGACAGAAGCTCTACCCAGTAAATCAGCGCCACAATCAGAATAAAAATGGGCATCTGCAGCATATAGGCGGCGGAAGCCACAAATCCCCCCAATGCCAGAGAGCCGGTATCCCCCATAAAAACACTGGCAGGGTATACGTTAAAGAGCAAAAATCCCAGTAATGCCCCCACCACCGCGCAGGTAACCGGTTCTATGCCGCTGTCTGTCCCGATTGCCACCACTGAAAAAAATGTTGCAATCAATACCGTTACACTGGAAGCCAGCCCGTCTAAGCCGTCGGTGAAATTTGCGCCGTTTACGGTGCCCAGAATTGCCAGAAACATCACAGGGGCCGCCAGCCATCCCAAATCCAGATAGATTCCATGCTCGAAGCCTCCGGTAAAAGGAATCAGCATCTCAGAGGCTTTTTCTGTATATTGATTCATATAGAAAATAAACACAACGGTTACCAATATCTGTCCCGCCATTTTCTGCCAGGGCAGCAGCCCGTCGGAACGCCGCAGCACTACTTTCAGATAGTCATCCAGAAATCCGATAATGCCGAATCCTGCTGTCACAAAGAGAATGGGCAGCACTTTGGGGTAATCCTTCACATAAATCATGGAGGTCACCAGAATTCCGGCTAATATCATCAATCCGCCCATGGTAGGCGTACCGGCTTTTTTCAGATGGGATTTCAGCTCCTCCCGCTCGGTCTGCCCCACTTTTAATTTTCTCAGCACCGGAATTACCACAGGCCCCAAAAGGGCTGTAATGGCAAAGGCAATCAATACTGGAATTACAACGCTCTGTGTCATTTTCTCTACACCTCTTCATCTCTACGATGTTTTATGCTCACCGCATCTTTCTTTTAATTTTCCTCTGAATCTTCCTTCGAATCTTCCTGTTTTGGAACCGCCTGCCGCTCAATTCCCAGATAAGGCAGTATATTGGAAAAAATCTCCTTTACCACCGGGGCCGCTATGGTTCCTCCATAATAAATCCCCTGGGGATTATTGATAATCACAAGCGCAAGCACCTGTGGGTCCTCTGCAGGGGCAAAGCCCAGAAAAGAAGAAATATATTTGTTGGCGCTTCTTGGAAGCGTCTGGGAAGTGGCTGTTTTGCCTCCGATAGAAAAACCTTCTATGTATGCCCGTTTTCCGCTTCCCTCAGAAACTACTTTTTCAAGAACGCTGCGCAGCGTCTCTGATGTGCTTTCGCTGACAATCCCTTCTTTCACATCATACTGCAGCGTCTCAATTAATTTGCCCTGATCATCCTTGACTGATACGCCGAAATGGGGCGTAATCCGGTTTCCTCCATTAATTAAGGAAGAAACGGTTGTGGCAAGCTGAATGGGGGTAACCTGAAAAGACTGTCCGAAGGAAATGGTGGCCAGTTCCACAGGGCCTACATTTTTCCTGTCATGCATAATGGTGGACGCCTCTCCCGGAAGGTCGATTCCCGTCCGGTTTAACAGGCCGAACTGTTCAAAATACTTATATACATTGTCTACTCCCAGCCGCAGGCCCAGTTCGATAAATACCGGATTGCAGGAATTCATAATTCCCTGGGTAAAATCCTCGGAACCGTGCCCGGTTCTTTTGTGGCAGTGGATTCTTCTGTCCTCCACCATCTTATATCCGGGGCAGAAAAAGTGATCGTTTAAAGATACCACTCCTTCTTCAAAAGACGCCGCTGTGGTAATTGTTTTAAATACAGAACCCGGCTCATAAGTATCATTGATACAGGGATTCCGCCACATCTGATTCAGTAAATCCTGTTTATTCTGTTCTTTCGGCTTCTTCTCTTCTGTTTTCGTTCCTTCCGGTTCTGCCGCTGTCTCTTCTGTTTCGGCTGATTCGGGTTCTTCCTTTGTTTCCGTCTGTATCAGGGTAAAAGGATCGTTTAAGTCAAATTCCGGCACATTTACCATTGCCAGGATTTCGCCGTTATCCGGCTTCATCACAATTACCGAAACCCCGTCTGCAGATTTTGCCTCCATTACTTTTTTGGCCGCCTGTTCACAGTACATTTGAATATTGTAGTCCAGGCTGACATGGAGATTATAACCGTCTACCGGTTCCTGACGCCGTTCACCTGCATTTTCAATTTCAACTCCTCTGGCGTCTGTCAGAGTGAGAATCTTGCCGCTTTTACCTTTCAGATAATCTTCATACAGAACCTCCAGTCCAATAATTCCCTGGTTGTCGCCTCCGGTAAATCCCAGTACCCGGGATGCCAGTGTGCCGTAGGGGTAATAACGCTTGTAATCTTCGTCTACTTTTACCCCTGCCAGTCCATATCCGCGGATGCGGTCACCAACCTCCTTATCTACATTAGACTTCACCCGCTCAATGGAGCTTACCTTTTCCACCCGCTTGCGAACCGTTTCTTCTTCCATTTCCAGTTCTTTGGACAACACCCGGATTACCTCCTCCGGCTCTTTCAACTGGCTGTGAATGACGGAAATTGTACATACCGTCCGGTTCGTGGCAAGCACGGTACCGGTAGAATCAATGATCTTACCTCTGGCCGCCTTGATATCCCGTTCCCGCTCATGCAAATCCTCCGCTTTCTGTCCGTAATATTCAGAACAGAAAATCATCAGATACACCAGTCTGCCCACAAGAATTGACAGCACCAGAAGAATCACCGTAAAAACCACTAATAGTTTCCTCCGGTTAAAGGTTTTATTGCGAAACATACTGTAACCTCACAACAATAATTACTATAATCTATTACAAAATTTATGAGGTTATGTACTGTTTTTCCACTTTTCTTATTCTCCCTGGGGCGCTTCTGCCCCTTCGGGCATGACACCTGGCACGCCCTCCGCCGGATATTCGGGGCCTCCCGGATCTGCCGGCGCGCCGCCGCCCTCCTGGGGCTGTCCTTCTTCCGGATTGCTGCCCTCCTGAGGAGTATCTCCTTCTCCCTGGGGCGGCGGATTATTCGCTCCTTCCTGGCCGTCCCCTCCAGGATTCTCTCCCTGGGGAGTATCTCCTTCTCCCGGATTTCCTTCCTGGGGCCCTTCTTCCGGATTGCCGCCCTCCTGGGGAGTTCCCTCCGGATTTTCTGTTCCCTCCTGGGGGCTTCCCTCCGGATTTTCTGCTCCCTCCGGTGTGCCCGGCTCTCCTTGTGGATTATCAGGATTTTCCCCTTCTTCTATTTCTTCATCCTGAAATACATTCAAATAAGGAAGAATCTCTGTAAATATTTCTTTCGCCAGTTCTGTGGCAAGCGCGCTGCTCTGCTGATCCAACGGTACGTTTGCCTCGTCGATTACCACATAAACCAGTACCTCAGGATTCTCCACCGGAGCAAAACCAATAAAGGATACCACATATTTCTTGTCATCCCTGTCTCCCTTCTGGGCAGTTCCTGTTTTACCGCCCATGGAATACCCTTCCACCTTGGCGCTTCTGCCGGTTCCCTCGGATACAGTGCTGTAGAGATACTGTTTCACAGTGTCACTGGTCTGCCGGGAAACGGTCTGTTTCAAAACCACCGGCTCTATGGTCTGCACGGTATTTCCATTGTCATCCACAATTTTCTTCACAAGATGGGGCTGATAATAATATCCCCCATTAATCAGGGAAGAAAACGCCGATGCAAGCTGAACCGCCGTTACATTGAAGTTCTGTCCGAAGGAATTAGTGGCCAGAGAGGTGGTGTTTGTATTTTCCAAAGTATAAATCAGGCTGTCGGTTCTGGCTTCTCCCGGCAGATCGATGTTTGTCTTAAGGCCGAAATTAAAGATATTCTGATATTTGTAGTAATCTTCTTTTCCGATATCCTCCGCCATATGCATCATTGCATCATTGCAGGAATTCATCAGCGACTGTTCCATGGTCTGGGGACCGTGTCCGGAACGCTGCACGCATCGGATATCATGGCCGCCGATTTTCTCAATGCCGTCACAATCGTACCATTCTCTGGTTTTGCCAGTTTCCAATGCAGTGGCCACCGTAAAAGGCTTTGCAGTGGAACCTGGTTCATAAGTGTAAGTCAGGCAATAATTCTGCCAGATTTCATTGAGCTTTTCCAGTTTTTCGTTCTCATTAAAGGACTCTGTTTCTTCTTCTGAATAATACAGAGATAAATCCCTGGGGTTGTTCAGATCGTAAACAAGACTGTCCGACATGGCATAAATCTCACCGTTCTGGGGATTCATGACAATGACTCCCGTCTGTTTGCTGCCAGGGCCCTCTGTGACGCCGTCCCTGTATTTCTCCTGAAACGCCGCAATTTTTTCCTGGACAATCTTCTGAATATTCAAATCCAGTGTGGTCACAAGGGTATTGCCGTTGATGGGTTCTTTGATGGTTTTCTCAAAGTTGCTGTCAGAGTTCAGAAACCCGTACTGCCGGCCGTTGATGCCGTTTAAAATATCGTTGTAGTAATCCTCTAATCCGCCGATTCCCTCATTCCCTGAAGTAGTAAAGCCCAGAACTTTGCTTGCCAGCGTGCCATAAGGGTATTCCCTTTGGTATTCTTTCTCAAACCACACGCCCTGGACATTGGGATTTACCTTTTTTCCCTTTTTATTTACCTTCTCCACTAACTCCTGGAACTCTTTAATCTCTTTATAATACAGCTTTTTACGCAAAACAAAATAACGACTGTCTGGTTTCTCTGTCAGAGCAGCCATTACCTCTTCTTCCGTAACATCCGGGAAACATTTGGTCAGCGCCGCAATGGTAGGTTCTATATATTTCTTTACCTTTGTTCTTGTTTCCCAGTCATAAAATTCTTCATTCATCAGCTTACAGTCCAGAATCACATTATATACATCTACACTGTTTGCAAGTATGGTTCCTCTGGAATCCAGAATCTCGCCCCGCTGAAAGGGAATACTCTGACTTTCATATCCCTGCTGACTTAACACCTGCTTCTCGTATTCGTCGCCTTTGACCTGCTCAATATAAACCAGCCTTCCCACCAGACCGGCCAACATGGCCATAATAAACGATACCATTACCAGAAGCTTCTTCTTCATTCTTCTTGAAAACTTTAAAGGTTCCTGCTTTTTTTTCGGTCTTCTTTTTTTCGTTGCCAATCGTTATTACCTTCTTTATTTTGCCGGGATATCCTGATACTGATTCATGTAATCACTGGAATCCACTTCAAAATATATAATCTGATCTTTTCCAGGATAAACCATTCCCAATTCTCCTGTGGCTTTCTGGCGAATTTCCTCCAAATCCACAGAAGTGTCAATCCTCTTTTGTTCTGCATCGTTATCTGTCTTAAGGTTCAGCACTTCACTTTTCAGTGATGCCACACGCTTGATTCTGTTGGTAAGCTCTGACTGTAACGTCAGGTAAATTCCAGTAATTCCCACCATTACAGCCATGGCGGCTGCCAGAAACAGCACATAGCCCGGACTCATCTGAAGCGCTTTTTCCTGATTTCTTTTGGCTGCCGCCCGAAGCGCCCGCTTTCTCTCCCGCTGTTCTCTGTCTATTCTCTGTTTTTCCTTAAGCTGCCGATGGGTCTCCTCGCTTCGCCGCACCGGGTCCGGCTGCAGTTTTCTTACTGTATTCCCTTCTATATAACTTACAGTTTTTTCCTTACGCGCTGCATTCCTCTGCTGTCTCAATGCTTTCACTCCTATCTTTTCTATGCCTTACATCTTATGCCTTTCGAATACTCTCAGTTTCGCACTTTTCGCTCGTGAATTACATTCCAGTTCTTCTTCAGACGGCAGAACAGGCTTTCTGGTCACGGTTTTTCCCATTGACTTCTTCCCGCATACACAAACCGGAAAATCCGGCGGGCAGGTACATGGATGCTCACATTTCCGGAAAATATTCTTTACAATTCTGTCCTCCAGGGAATGGAACGTAATGACGCAAATCCTTCCTCCCGGACTTAACAGCTCTGTCATATTCTCCAGAGAATCCTGTAACACTTCCAGTTCGCCGTTCAGTTCAATGCGAATCGCCTGAAACGTGCGCTTGGCAGGATGTCCGCCATTCTTCCGTACCTTGGCAGGAATCGCCCTTTTGATAATCTCCGTTAATTCTCCTGCTGTTTCAATCTCCTTCTCTTCTCTAGCTTTTATCATATGTTTTGCAATGTTTTTCGCAAATTTATCCTCCCCATAGTCCCGAATGATCCGGTACAACTCTGTCTCACTGTATGTATTGACTACATCTCTGGCCGTAAGCCTCTGACGCTGATCCATCCGCATATCCAGAGGCGCATCTTCTGTCCGATAGGTAAAGCCCCGTTCAGGATCATCCAACTGATAGGAAGAAACTCCCAAATCAAGCAGAATTCCATCCACCTGGCCAATCCCGCGTTCTGACAAAACCTCCGGCATCTGCCGGTAATTGCTTCTGACAATCTCTGTTCTGTCCTGAAATTCTGACAGCCGGCTGGCCGCTGCTCTGACTGCATCTTCGTCCTGATCAATTCCGATCAGTTTCCCGTTTGGGGACAGGCGCCTGCAAATCTCATATGCATGTCCGCCGCCTCCCAGTGTTCCGTCCACATATATTCCATCAGGGTTAATCTTCAGGTATTCCATTGTCTCTCTTAACAGTACAGATTTGTGCCTGAATTCCATATATTCCCTTTCCGTTTCTTCTTCTATATTATTTCTTCTGTTTCGGCTCCTGCATCAATCATCTTCTCAAAGGCTGCATCAAATCGTAAGTCCCAGGCTTGCCATGTGCTCTGCGATTTCTTCCACATCATCGTATTCATTGGTATCCTGCCATCTGTCTTTGTTCCAGATTTCGATATGGTTCACTACGCCTGCCAAAACAACTTCTTTCTCAATTCCGGCAAATTCCCTGAGGTTAGCCGGAAGCAGTACACGCCCCTG
The DNA here is from genome assembly GCF_056822245.1 of Petralouisia sp. Lineage (NCBI taxonomy): Bacteria > Bacillati > Bacillota > Clostridia > Lachnospirales > Lachnospiraceae > Petralouisia > Petralouisia sp. The sequence goes on from NZ_JBQIOP010000005.1 coordinate 11,955, forward strand.
TTTGTCCACTTCGCAGGTTGCTGCGCCTGCAAAGAAAAATCTTGCAAACTTACGGGCTTCTTTGGAGAACTGTGACACTTCCCTGAACTTGGTTTCCATAAGCTTCCACTCATCACCGGAATACACGAATAAGCATCCATCCAGTCCCTTTGTCACAACAAATTCATCGCCCAGCAATTCTCTGAATTTGGATGGAACTATCAGTCTGCCCTTTGTATCAACTGTGTGATTGTATTCACCCATGAACATAGACATCACCTTCTGCCAGAAAAGATGGGGGACTTACTTTGTGGGTATTGGCTGCACTGTCTTCCACTTATTCACCACTTATCACCCTTTTTTACCACTTCTCTCCACTTTTATTACATTCTAGCCTATCACAGACAAAAAAGCAATAGTAAATTTGTGAATTCCCCTGTACCTCCTGCCCCTCTTTTGGGGTCAGATATCTGCTAATCCCGCTGAAAACCTGGCTTTTTTTATATTTTCCCACAAAAAAAGAAGGTAAATGAATTTTCATTTTCCTTCTTTTTATCCGCTGTGGGCGAAAGCCCCGCTTATTGACAACCGTATAAGATTTGCTTTAAGCTTCTGCAATCCGAAGCATTTTCTCCATATCTGAGATCAATTCTCTGGAATATTCTTCCGCTGCCCGGCACACCTGCTCCGCTTTGGCGTAATCCTCACTGAACAGCGCGTTGATCACGTCAGAACCAAATCCATGGAACTTCTGATGCTTCTCAGCCAATCCGTCCCATATCTCGCGGATTCCCGGTATCTCCGGTGTAAAAGAGTAATAAAAGTGTCCGAATCCGCATTTGGTGGAGTCCAGCTGCAGAGGCACAATCACCCGCTCCCTGACCATCTTCTCCAGATTCTTAATCCAGGTGCGGTGCGCATGGATGGCATTCTGTACATATCTGCAGAATTCTGAATTCTTCATATGGAAAAAACTGTCAGCGGACATCGCGCCCATCTGTTTGACCGCAGAATCCAGAGTTTCCTCAATCTCCACAACCGGTTCGGTAGCCTTCATCAGCTCATTTCCGATGTCACGCATAAAATCTGTGCTGTTTCTCAGCTGATTCTCCATCTCGGCCATGGTACTGCTGATCTCTTCACTGACTGCTGCAAGAGAAGTAACAGACTCGCTGACCTTTGACACATGCTTTTGATTCTCATCATTCAGTTCCCATACATTCCCAATCTTTCCTGTCATAGTTCCAAGCGCATCTATCGTATTGGTGGTGCTTCCGGCGCTCTTTTGAGACGCTCCCCGGATTCCTTCCACAAACTCGCCCATATCTCCAGTCAGCTTCTGGGTCTGTTCCGCCAAAGCGCGGATCTCATCTGCCACTACGGCAAATCCCCGGCCTGCCCGGCCCGCCCTTGCAGCCTCTATGGAAGCATTCAATGCAAGCAGGTTGGTCTGCATGGAAATAGACTCTATTCCGGCAATGACCTCATTCATATTATTAATCACATCTAACAGTTCATCCATATCCTTGCGCATCTCTTTGGATACTTCAATGGCCTGGGAGGAAAGATCCCGGATCGCGGTAAGCTCCTGCTGTCCCTTCTCTATCTTCTGATAAACCTCTTCCGTCTCTTCCGACACACGGATAATCGTATTGGTCAGCTGCTCCAGGGAATTATTTCCTTCCACCTCAGAATGATCTCCGGAAGCTCCGAAAATTACCTCTGTCGCTTTCGCCACATTATGGGATATTTCAAGAATCTTGTCAGTTTCATGCTGTACCGTTAAGTCCAGGGAACTGATCTGCATTACTGCCTTAAGATTCTTCTCAAGAATCTCTGAAAATTGATCTCTGCTATGTACCAGCCGCTGATAGATGCTGCCTAACTCCGGTTCTCCTGCGTAATTGTCATCCCTCAGCTCTGAAATTGATTTCACCAGCTTTTTTGTTTTTCCAAGTCCCATATCATGCCCTCGTTTCTGAAATAATATTGCATTTCTTAATAAGATGGTATTCTCTCTATATTCTTTATCAAATATTGCCAAATGTCAATATTTTTTTATAATTTTTAACAGAAAAACAGAACTGAGTTCCGTTTCATCCCATCTCATGAACTTCCCTCAGCTCTGTCTCTCCCCTTGGAAGCGCCAACGGCCATGGGCGCCTCCCTATTCTGTTGTTGCTTCATTCAGCCGCTCTCTCTACAGCTGAACTTCCTCTTTGCACTGCATGTAGGTTTCGATCAGCTTGTCTAACTGAAGACTCATCTGATAGCATTCCGGCGTCCAGATGTTCTTCCCAGCCTCTACATCCAATGCTTTCCGTTTAATTTCAATCTCTCTCACCAGCTCTGACATATTCATCTTATGCTCCTTTTCTCCCCTCTTCCATATTGTATAATCTTTGGGAAAAAAAAGCAAACGAAAATCGCCATTTTTTTACAGGACATTTCGACATAAAACACTTTTTTTCGACAATTCCTCACTTTATCAGCTGGCAGCAGCCATGGTCTGAGACTCAGAATCTCTTTTAATCAGCCGGATTACGGCCACCACCACCTGATGGCACAATGTCACAATATGTCGACAGTCATCTTCGACAGAATTCTTCAATTTAACATAAGTTTCGTGAGCTTTCCTGATAAAATTACAAATATCTGCCGTGCTGTTTAAGTTTACCACTGACAGGCGAACCCACTCACTGTTTTTCTCCGCCTCGCCGCTGGCGATGTATTCCTTCAGCCCCCGCTTCAGGTGTTCTTCATAAATACAGTGTTCTTTTAAATTCCCCGGATAGTGGGGATTGTGCGGAAAGGTAAAATAATCTGCTATGTAATGGATCACTTCTCCCAGGTTTCGGTAAAACACCCTCATATTAATCTGGGCGTTCTTCTGACGCTCCACCAGTTCCTCCAGTTCGTGCTGCACCTTGGGAAACGTTCCTTCCATTTCATGCTTTATGGTAATAAAGGAAGGTTTGCAGTCCGGCAGGATACTTCCTAAATAAAATGCCTTCTTGTGCTTCTGAAGCTCCTGTTCTCCTAAACTGTCAACAATGTATTTCGCTAATGATATATGAGATTTCTTTCTCAATGTTATCCTCCATATGCTGTCTGCTGCCTGTGCTTCTTCCCGATTCTGCCTTCTATCCGCTTTTTAAGGCCTCTGTATGCAGGGATAGCTTCATTCCATGCAAAAACAGGAAGAAGAATGATAAACGCTACAGTTCCATTCTACTTCCTGTTTTCACATATTACAAGTATTTTTTAAAAATTCATATACTTTTCGTAAATTTTGACAATTTTTGACAATTTTGTCCCTGTCTGCTCATACAGTCTGAACGTTCCGAATCTTTCTCTGGCTATTTGCAGTGACAGTCAAAGCTTGCGCACTCTGTTTCTCCGCAACTGCATGCGTTGCTTCCGGCAATTCCGATCTCCTTCGCGCTGCACTTGCAGTTATCATTAAAGCCGCAGTTAGTGGCCCGGCACTTTACATCCGTTTCTTCGCTTGCGTGTCCCACAGAGTTCATCATGGTTCCGGTTCTCTCCCGGAAGCTCTCGCAGCAGGTCTCATTGGATTTTGACGCGCCATGGCCTCCGATGGTAATGTCCTGTTTGGAACAGAGCTGTTCCTGGTTGTACATGCAGTTTTTCACTGAACATTTTAACTGAGTCATTTTAAATCTCCTTTCTTACCGCAACAATCATACAGCGGATGTTTCGCTTCTTTTTGCTCACCATCCGCTGTATTAGTATTTGAAAATTTAAAATGAATTATGCATGATATTTCCGCTTATATCATTTTTTGGGTTCTTCTGCCAGTTCTTCTCTGCGGATTTCCCTGGTGCGGATCTCTTTGCAGATCTGGTCAATAAATTCTCCCAGAGGCTTCACGCCCTCATCGCCTGCAAACCTGCTTCTGACAGACACGGTCTTATCTGCCTCCTCCTGCTGTCCCACAACCAGCATATAAGGCACTTTTTCCAGCCTGCTCTCTCTGATTTTGTATCCGATTTTTTCGGAACGATTGTCCACCGTACAGAGGATTCCGTTCGCTTTCAGTTCTTTCTCCACTTTCTCTGCATAGGCTTCATATTTATCGGAAATCGGCAGCACTCTCACCTGCTCCGGGCACAGCCAGGTGGGGAATTTGCCGGCATATTTCTCAATCAGCCATGCCAGCGTCCTCTCATAACAGCCCATGGAGGTTCTGTGAATAATATAAGGACGCACTTTATCACCATTCTGATCAATATAATACATGTCAAATTGTTCTGCCAGAAGCGCATCCCACTGAATGGTAATCATGGTGTCCTCTTTTCCGTAAACATTTTTGGCATTGATATCGATTTTAGGCCCGTAGAATGCGGCTTCCCCCACTTCTTCTGTGTACTTGATTTCCAGTTCATCCATAATTTCCCGCATATGCTGCTGGGTTTCTTCCCAGACTTCCGGTTCCCCGATGTACTTTTCACGGTTTTCCGGGTCCCACTTGGACAGGTGGTACGTCACATCCTCCTCCACGCCCAGGGTAGACAGACAGTGTTTGGCCAGCGCAAGGCACTTTTTGAATTCTTCTACCATCTGATCCGGCCGCACCACCAGATGGCCCTCAGAAATCGTAAACTGGCGGACTCTGGTCAGCCCGTGCATTTCTCCGGAGTCCTCATTGCGGAACAATGTGGAAGTCTCGCCGTAACGCAGCGGAAGGTCACGATAGGAATGCTGCTCCGCTTTGTATACATAATACTGGAAGGGGCAGGTCATGGGACGCAGCGCCATCACTTCTTTGTCCTTTTCCTCATCTCCCAACACAAACATGCCGTCTGTATAGTGATCCCAGTGTCCTGAAATTTTATACAGATCAGATTTGGCCATCAGAGGAGTTTTAGTGCGGATATACCCCCATTCATTGTCCTCTAAATCTTCAATCCACCGCTGCATGGTCTGAATAATCTTGGCTCCCTTCGGCATCAGCAGAGGGAGTCCCTGTCCGATCACATCCACCGTGGTAAACAGCTTCAGTTCCCGGCCCAGTTTGTTGTGATCCCGCTTCTTAATATCCTCTAAATGCTCCAGATAAGCATTCAGTTCCTCTTTTGTGGCAAAAGCCGTGCCGTAGATTCTCTGAAGCTGGGCTTTGTCTGAATCTCCCCGCCAGTAAGCCATGGAGGAGGAAATCAGCTTAAATGCCTTCACCGGCTTTGTGCTCATCAGATGGGGGCCCGCACAGAGGTCGGTAAACCCTTCGCCCTGTTTATAGAAAGAAATCTCCGCATCCTCCGGCAGATCCTCAATCAGTTCCACCTTATAGGGTTCCTCTTTGTCTTTCATCAATTGAATGGCTTCCTCCCTGGGCAGGGTAAACTTCTCCAGGCGCTTGCCTTCTTTTATAATTTTCTTCATTTCTTTTTCCAGATTGTCCAAATCCTCCCTGGAAAATGGCTCCGCTTCAAAATCATAGTAGAACCCCTCGTCAATGGAAGGGCCGATTGCCAGCTTCGCTTGGGGGAACAGACGCTTTACCGCCTCTGCAAGCACATGGGAGCAGGTATGGCGGACCGTGCGGATTCCCTCTGAATCTTTCTGGGTGAGAAGATTCAGCCCGCAGTCACGGTCAAGAACCGTCCGCAGATCCATCACTGTTCCATCCACTTCTCCGGCGCAGGCCATGCGGGCCAGCCCTTCGCTGATATCCAGCGCAATGTCATAAATACTCTTTGGTTCACTGTATTCTTTCACGGAACCGTCTTTTAATGTAATTTTCATTTCTTATGCTCCTTTTTCTGCCTCTTCTTACTAAAAAGAAAGCTCATCCTCTTCCATATCATCGGAATCTTCCCATTCATCAAAGAAATCATCTGAAGGTCCATTGCCGTTATGACTGCCGATGGTGGTATGTTTGATTCGTTTGGGGGCAAATACAAACCCTATTACAATTCCCCCCAACAGGCTGGATGCAATGGTCAGTATATATTCTTTCTTTGTCATAGCCACAACATCTGTTAACGTCTGAGTCCATTCTTTTAATCTGCACATAGTCATTCTCCTTTCAAATCAGCGGTCTGAGCTGTAATATAAAATCCCATGCAATACAACATCAACTGTACTGCACGGGACATGCCAAACGCGGTTTTACCCTATTTGTTTCTTCCGCAGCACTTCTTGTATTTTTTCCCGCTGCCGCAGGGACAGGGATCGTTGGGATACACCTTGTCCTCTTTGATAATGGTGCCGGATTTCTTCTGCTCCAGATACAGCCTGTGCCGGGTTTCTTCATCATAAATTTTCTCCCACTGGGGCAGCTCATAGAGCCAGTCTGCCTTGGCGTCCACCATGTTCTTGTATAATTTTTCCTTGTCAAAAGCCAGGCTTACATGGGTGTCCTCTTCCATTTCTTCAATGGGATTGGGGGTAATCAGGCTGTCGTTGATGCCGTCCAGAAATCCTGTCATATCCATAATGGACAGTTCATATTTCTCTGACAGTTCTTTCACCGTGCCCTCCACTGCCTGATCCGGGTCCTCCAGTAATTTCTCGTAAACTCCTTTTTCCAGAAGGAAGTATCTCTGCCAGAATTTCTGAAGCTCCCCTTTATTTGTTTCCTGATTGTATGCAATTTCTTTCCATTGTTCTAATAATGCCATTTTAAATACCATCCTTTGTCACAATTCTTAACGCCCCTTGATACAGGCTTTTCATAGTATAACTCATTTTCTCTGTTTTTTCAAAGGGTTTTTTTGAAAAGCCGGACAAAAACCGGCCGGCAATGCCCCATAACGCCGGTTCAAAACCCCCGGAATGTCAAAATCCCCTGTCTGCGTCAGCCAGACAGGGGATTCTAAAAAGGGGAGGATAAGTATTTAACCTTATCTTTGGTTCAAAGCATTTCGCTTACCCGAGCAGGACAAGTGGGGGCTTTGTCCCTTTCGGATGATATTAGTATAAACGGTTTTTCCTTCTTTATTCAAAAAAATAAAAAAAATTACTATTTTTCTGACGGCTGTGTTAGAATAGGGATAAAATCATAAATAAAGGTGGTCGCTTATGAAAGAAAAAAATATTTTAGGCAACAAATATTTTCTATATGTTACGGAATTTTTCTCCGGCATGTCGGTGATGGCTGTGGAACTGGGCGCAAGCCGGCTGATGGCTCCCTATTTCAGTTCTTCCCAAATTGTATGGACGGTTATTATCGGCGTCATTATGATTGCCATGGCCCTGGGAAACGTATGGGGCGGCCGTCTGGCAGACAAATCTCCTTCGCCGGACAGGCTGTATGGAAGGCTGCTGCTTGCCGCTGTCTGGATTGCGCTGATTCCCTTTGCCGGAAGATATCTGATCGGCGGAATCTCTCTGCTGCTTGCCGCATTCATCACCAGAAATTTTCTGGTATGGGCTGCGCTTTTTGCCTGCCTTTTAGTATTTGCTTTTCCCTGTATCCTCCTTGGAACTGTCACCCCTTCCCTGGTCAAATATGCAGTGAGCAGCTTAGACAGCAACGGAAGAACCGTAGGGGAGCTGAACGCTTTAAATACCATCGGAAGCATTATCGGCACCTTTCTGCCTACCTTCGTCACCATACCTTCAGTGGGAACGGCGGTAACCTTTCTGATTTTTTCCGGCGTGTTAGCCTGTATCAGCATCCTGTATTTTCTCTCTATGCGAAAAAATATGGTCAAATGCGCGCTGACCCTTGCGCTGATCCTTATACTTGGACTGACTTCCTCCACTTACAGTTTTGCCTTCTGGGAAAAAGACATTACGCTGGAGGATGAATCCATCTACAATTATCTGCAGGTAAAAGAAACGGAAAGCTCCGTCATTCTGTCCACAAACGTGCTCTTCGGGGTACAGTCCATCCTGATGAAAGACGCCCGCCTTACCGGCATGTATTACGATTACGCGCTGGCTGCGCCTCTGATGGCAGGCATTACGAAGGACAGGCCCGGAGATATTCTGATTCTGGGCCTGGGCACCGGCACCTTTGCCAAATACTGCTGTGAATATTTTCCGGGTTCTTCCATCGAGGGCGTGGAAATTGATGAAAAAATCGCAAATCTTGCAGCGGAGTATTTTGAACTTCCTGATTCTGTACAGGTGTCCGTTTATGACGGACGTTCCTATCTGGCGGCCTCCGACAAAACATATGATGTAATTATGGTAGACGCCTATCAGGACATTACCATTCCGTTTCAGATGTCCTCCAGGGAATTTTTCACGGAAGTGGCCAAACACTTAAATCCGGAGGGCGTAATGGTGGTAAATATGAATATGAAATCCGGCTCCAAAGATTCCATCAACGATTATCTCTGCGATACCATAGGCTCCGTATTTGAATCTGTGTACACGGCCCCGGTAAGCGGCGGCACCAACTGCGAGGTGTTTGCCTTCCAAAGCCCCCAGGTGATGGAGACTTTTGCCGCCGGAAGAAATACCCTCACAGATCCGGCTCTTTCTGATATGATGGAAACTGTTTTTGGACAGTTGTCCCTGCGGGAATCCGGGACTCTGATTCTGACCGACGACAAAGCTCCGGTGGAGCTTCTGGGAATGCGGGTTCTGGATGAAATTATTGCAGAAGAACTGGATTATTACCGGGAGCTGTATCTCTGAGAATTCTTTCTGTAACTTACCGAAAGATATTACTCCGGCGGAGTAATATTTAACCGCCGGAGTAATCTATCTTAAAAAGAACTTACCGGGAGCCGTATCCCGGTAAGTTCTTTCCGTAAAAGCGTAATATTTTCTGCTTATTGCTTTAACTGTTTTATCAGCCATTTTCCCCAGGGTGTCAAATCCCCGGATTTCCAACCGGAGGTTTTGCTGCAGGAAGATTTCAGCAAAGCGGAGCTTTCTGGTTTGTTGGAAAGGCTCCATCCAATATAACTTATTTTGTTCTTTTTCAAAAATTTCATCCACCGGCTGCCTTCTGTTTTATTCAGCGCTCCGTTTCCGGAAGCGTCTGAGATGCCGAATTCTGACACAAACAGCGGCAGCCCCCGGTCTAACGCCGCCTGGGCTTTCTCCCTTAAAAATTCCCCGTGGGTTCCTGCATAAAAATGCAGGGAATACATGAGATTTTTATATCCCTGAATGGGATGCTCCGCCGCAAGCTCCACATCCTGGGACCAGTTAGGCGTCCCGATGAGAATGACAGCATTCTTATCCCTGGCGCGGATCACCTTTATGACCTTTTCTGCATAGGACTTAATGGTATCCCAGGAAACGCCGCCGTTTGGCTCATTGCATATTTCGTAGATTACATTGGTGCGGTTCTTATATTTTGAAGCCATTTTCTTAAAAAAAGCAAGGGATTCCTTCTCATAAGTTTTCGGATTGCCGTCGCTTAAAATATGCCAGTCGATAATCACGTATAACCCGGCTTTTGCGGCATATCTCACCCCCTGGTCAATTTTCTTTTCCAGGGCTCTGCGATTGGCCTTGTCCCCGGTGCAGTAACCATTGTATTCGCCGGTATACATGGCCAGACGCACGGCATTGATCCGCCAGTTCTTTTTCATATAAGCAAATGCTTTCTGGTTCACATACCGGGGATACCAGGAAAGGCCGTGGGTGCTGACTCCTTTCAGCTGAACGACTTTTCCCTTTGCATTGACCAGCTGGGCGCCCTTCACCTTCAGAGCCGGAAGTTTCGCTCCGTAAACCGGCAGTGTTCCCAGGGTCACAGAACATGCCAGAATACATACACAGATAAAATGAATCAGAGGTTTAAGCCTTATCTTCAAAGTTACTCAGCTTCGCGGCCTGATCAGCCGCAATACACGCATCCACAATTTCCTGGATATCCCCGTTCATCACCTTGTCCAGTTTATACAAGGTCAGATTAATTCTGTGATCGGTTACACGTCCCTGGGGGAAATTATAGGTTCTGATCTTCTCCGAACGGTCTCCCGTGCCGATCTGGCTCCGTCTGGCCTCCGCTTCCGCGTCATGCTGCTTCTGGCATTCAATATCATAAAGTTTGGCGCGAAGCAGGGCGAATGCCTTATCCTTATTCTGAAGCTGTGACTTCTCTGTCTGGCTGTAAATTACGATTCCGGTTGGATAATGGGTCAGGCGTACTGCAGAATCCGTGGTATTGACACACTGACCGCCGTTTCCGGAGGCGCGCATCACGTCAATACGGATATCTTTTTCATCAATGACCACATCCACTTCTTCCGCCTCCGGCATCACTGCAACGGTAATGGTGGAGGTATGAATCCGCCCGCCGGACTCTGTTTCCGGCACCCGCTGCACACGGTGGACGCCAGACTCATATTTCATAACGGAATAGGCTCCCTGTCCGGATATCATAAAGGTAACATTTTTCATACCGCCGATGCCGATTTCCTCGCATTCCATGGTTTCCACCCGCCAACGGCGGCCTTCTGCAAAATGCACATACATCCGGTAAATCTCCGCTGCAAATAAAGCCGCCTCATCTCCGCCGGCTCCGGCGCGAATTTCCACAATAACGTTTTTATCATCATTGGGGTCTTTGGGCAGCAGCAGGATCTTCAGTTTCTTTTCCAGTTCCTCCACCTTTGCCTTGGAATCATTCAGTTCTTCCTTGGCAAGCTCCCGCAGTTCCTCATCGCTCTCCTCTTCGAGCATGGCAAGAGAATCCTCAACATTCTGCTTTGCCTGTTTATATTCCTTGTAGGATTCCACAATAGGCGCAAGATCGCTCTGCTCCTTCATCAATTTGCGGAACCGGTTGGTGTCGTTGGCCACATCCGGCTCACTTAACTGATTCATAATCTCTTCGAAACGAAGAAGGATATCTTCTAATCTGTCAAACATTTTTCTCTTCCTCTCTGTCTGTTTCGCTGTGTACAATCTGCTTTGCCGCAGGCAGATTTCCGCAGACAACCCTGTCACTTCCTGCCAGATCCTTCACAACTTTCACATTACAAAATCCATGCTTTTCCATCAGAAAAGACACTTTTTTTCCCTGATCATAACCGATTTCAAAATACAGATATCCGCCGGGCTTTAAAAACTTCAGGCTTTCCGGTATCATCTTCCGGTAAAACATCAGACCGTCCTCCGCCCCGTCCAATGCTTCCAAAGGCTCAAAATTCTTTACCTCCGGCATCAGCTTACTGATTGTACCGGTGGGAATATAAGGCGGATTGGAAATAATCAGGTCAAAGGTCCCGGTAATATTCTGAAATAAATCACTGCGCACCCATTCTGCTTCCACCTGGTTATTTCTGGCATTTTCCTTGGCAATCAAAAGGGCCTGTTTGGAAATGTCACTGGCCGTTCCTTTGATTTCTGTTCCTGCGTGCTTTAAAAGGCTGATGATAATGCATCCGGTGCCGGTGCACAGATCCAGCACTTCCATACCTGGCTTTAAAATTTTCAGCGCCTCTTCCACCAGTGTTTCTGTGTCCTGACGGGGAATCAGCACATGGGAATTCACCTTGAAATTTAGGCCCATAAATTCCTGAGCGCCGGTAATATACTGCAAAGGCACCCGCTCTCCCCGTTTTTTCAGTAAAAGCTCGTATTCCTGAAATTTTTCATCTTCTATTTCATCAAAACCGCGGAGATAATATTCGCTTTTGTTCATTTTGCAGGCATATTCCATCAAATACCATGCATCTAACTGATAATTCAGAACGCCGGCTTCCTTCAGCAGATTTCTCCCGTAATTCAATGCCCCCTCAAATGTCATAACTTTTTCTCCCTTAAGGTATTTACATAGGTTTTCCAGTCAAAAACCGCTTCCACAGAGGCAATTCCCACCTCTATCATCTCTTCGTCCGGCTCTTTTGTAGTTAATTTCTGCATCCACAATCCCGGTTTGCTTAAAATATTCACCAAAGGATTGTCGGTTCTTCCTGCCAGACGTATAAATTCAAAAGAAACTCCCGCCACCAGAGGAACAATGGCAAGACGCAGCAAAAGCCGGAGGATTCTGGAATCCACCCGGATAAACATGGTGGCGATAATGGTAAGAATCACAACCACAAACAAAAAACTTGTCCCGCAGCGTTTATGCTCTCTGGAGCTTTTCTTTACATTTTCCACCGTCAAATCCATGCCGTGCTCAATGCAATTAATGCATTTGTGTTCCGCGCCGTGATACATAAACACCCGTTTAATGTCCTCCATCCGGGAAATAAGCAGAATGTATGCCAAAAATATCAGAAGCCTTAAGATTCCTTCAATGAGAATCACCACTGTCTCCGATGCTACGAACTTCTGAAACAGCAGAGACATATAAAATGGAAATACCATAAAAATTGCCACTGCAAGCACCACAGACAGGCAGATGGTAATTCCAATTTCCGCCTTTTCTTTCTTCCGGTTCCGTTCTTCTTTCGGAATCTCTTCCTCCTCAAAAAAAGAAGCGGAAAAGGTCAGGCAGGACATTCCAAGTATCATGGATTCTATGAAATTGATAATTCCTCTTACAAATATCAGATTCCGGATCGTCTCATTCCTGCAGATCCCTTCGTATTCTTTCTTCTCTACTACTATTTCATGATCCGGCTTACGGACTGCAACGGCATAACTCTCTGCATTTTTCATCATTACGCCTTCCATTACAGCCTGTCCGCCAATTCCAGAGTATGCCAACTTTTCTCTCCTTTCAGATGCAGCGTCTGCTGCTCCCTGCCGTACTGTACCGCTCATAATAGAAAAATAGAGGATGTCCAAGAAAAAAGACATCCTCCCTTTGCTGCATATCCTAATTATTCACGGAGCCTGCAAGTGATATTACTGATTATTTATGCCGTATTTCTTATTGAACTTATCAATACGTCCGCGAGCCTGAGCAGCCTTCTGCTGTCCGGTATAGAACGGATGGCATTTGGAACAGATTTCCACATGAATATCTTTCCTGGTTGAGCCTGTAACAAAAGTATTGCCGCAGTTGCATGTTACAGTTGCCTGATAATAATCTGGATGGATTCCTTCTCTCATGATTTCACCTCTTCACACTGTATTTTAAATCTTGTCTGATTTTCCAACATTATGCTGCATACACAACAGCTTTATTAGCATAGCATACTTTTTCCATATATGCAAGTTGTTTTACAAATTTTTAGGAAAGTTTTGTCTTTTTTATCATCTGGCAGAACTCACGGTTGCTGTTGGTGCGCACAAACAGATTCAATATTGACTCCACAGCCTCGTCCGTTTTCATGCCGTTGATGGCCCGGCGCATAATCTCCACAGCCTCCTGCTCTTCCCGGTTCAGCAGCAGATCTTCTCTTCTGGTGCCGGACCCGGTAATATCCACTGCCGGGAAAATCCTCCGCTCAGACAGCTTCCGGTCCAAAATCAGCTCCATGTTGCCGGTTCCCTTAAATTCTTCATATATAACGTCATCCATACGGCTTCCGGTATCTACCAGGGCAGTGGCAAGAATCGTAATGCTGCCTCCCTCACGCATGTTGCGGGCTGCGCCGAAGAACCGCTTGGGCATATGTAACGCTGCCGGATCAATACCGCCGGACAGCGTTCTTCCGCTGGGCGGAACAATCAGGTTGTATGCCCTGGCCAGACGGGTAATGCTGTCTAAAAGGATCATGACGTCTTTGCCGTGCTCCACCAGACGCCTTGCCCGTTCAATTACCATCTCCGACACACGTTTGTGGTGCTCCGGAAGCTCATCAAAGGTAGAGTAAATAACCTCCACATTTTTCCCTTCAATGGCTTCTTTGATATCCGTCACTTCCTCCGGACGTTCATCAATCAGCAAAATAATCAGATGCATCTGGGGATTGTTTCGGGTAACTGCCTTCGCCACCTGTTTCAAAAGCGTGGTCTTTCCTGCTTTGGGCTGAGATACAATCATCCCGCGCTGTCCCTTTCCAATGGGCGATACAATATCCATAATCCGCATGGCTACCGCTGTCCGGTCTGTCTCCAACCGGATTCTGGAATTGGGAAAAATCGGAGTCAGATCTTCAAAATTCGGACGCTTCAGAATCTCGGAAGGATGGTTTCCGTTGATGCTTTTAATATATAAAAGAGCGCTGAATTTCTCCTGCTGGGTCTTTACTCTTGTATTTCCATGAATAATATCGCCTGTTTTCAGGCCGAATTTGCGGATTTGGGAAGGAGATACATAGACGTCATGATCTCCCGGAAGATAATTCTCACATCGGATAAATCCGTAACCATCCGGCATAACCTCCAGAATTCCGTGGGCGCTGACTCCGCTGTCCAGTTCCGGATTGTCAATCTCAATGCCGTCTGCCGTGATAATCCGGTTGGGCTTACGCTCCGGATTCTGCATTCTGCGTTCCTCGCGTCCCCCTTCAGGCGGCTGAACTCTCCGTTCTTCCCGTCTCCCCTCAGACGGCTGAGCCTTCCGTTCTTCTGAATTCTGTACGTTCCCCTCTTCCCGGCTGGCTTCTGCAGGCTGCGGTTTCTGGCTCTCTGCAGTCTGAGCCTGCCTTTCTTCGTTTTCTCCGCCGGAAGATTTCTCGTCCTCCTGAAGCATCAATTCCACAAGTTCACGTTTCTTCAAACCGGAAAGATGCTTTAATCCCCTCGCTTTTGCTACCTCTCTTAACACAGTAACCGATAAACTTTCATATTTTTCTCTCATTTCTTTCTCCTTTTGACTGCCATTTTCGGGAATCTCTGTCAGATCAGACTATGATTTCAACTGCTGTTTCTTATCAGCAGCAAATGATATACAGAAATTTCAATGAATCCCATTATACACTATCTTTTTATAAATAGGAAGTACTTTTTTCCTTGATTTGTATTTTTTTTCATGATATCCTTAAATGAGTGAGTGCCAAAGCTGCCGCGGACTTTTAATCTGTGAATGCAAAGGAAACTGCCGGATTGTCCCCGGCAATTGAGAGAATTATTTTTACAAAAAGGAGCGATTCATTATGACAACCAGTGAAAAAGCAATCTTTCTACATAAAGAATGGAACGGCAAGATTGAGACCATTTCCAAATCCCCGGTCAAAAACAGGGAAGATCTGTCCATCGCCTATACCCCGGGTGTGGCGGAGCCCTGCAAGCTGATTGCCGAAAATCCCAACGACGCCTATCTGTATACCATGAAGGCCAACACGGTGGCCGTTGTATCTGACGGAAGCGCTGTGCTGGGGCTTGGGAATATCGGCCCTTATGCCGCCATGCCGGTGATGGAAGGCAAATGCGTCCTGTTCAAAGAATTCGGCGGCGTCAATGCCGTCCCTATCTGCCTGGACACCCAGGATACGGAAGAAATTATCAAAGCGGTTACCTACATGGCCCCCGGCTTCGGCGGCATCAACCTGGAGGATATCTCCGCACCCCGCTGTTTTGAAATCGAGGAACGGCTGAAGCAGATTTTGCCCATCCCGGTATTCCATGATGATCAGCACGGAACTGCCATTGTGGTACTGGCCGGCGTTATCAATGCCTTAAAGGTCACAGGAAAAGAAAAAGAACACTGCCGGGTCGTGGTGAACGGCGCAGGCTCCGCCGGAATCGCCATCACCCGCCTGCTGCTGACCTGGGGATTTCCCGCTGTTACCATGTGTGACCGTCAGGGAATTCTCCACAAAAACTATCCGGGCCTTAACTGGATGCAGAAAAAAATGACGGAGCTTACCAACCTGGAACAGCAGACCGGAACTCTGGCGGACGCTTTAAAAGGCGCAGACATTTTTATCGGCGTCTCCGCTCCGGGAATTGTAACTTCTGAAATGGTTTCTTCTATGAATCAGGACGCCATTCTCTTTGCCATGGCAAACCCTGTTCCGGAAATCATGCCGGATATCGCCAAGGCAGCCGGCGCAAAAATTGTGGGCACCGGACGCAGCGATTTTCCCAACCAGATCAACAATGTGGTGGCTTTTCCGGGGATTTTCAAAGGCGCATTGGAGGGAAGGGCTTCCCAAATCACCGAGGAAATGAAACTGGCCGCCGCAGAAGCCATTGCCGGCCTGGTATCCGAAGAACAGCTGTGCGCAGATTTCATTATGCCGGAAGCCTTTGACCCAAGGGTGGCGCAAGTGGTAAGCCACGCGGTAAAATCCCATATTTCCAGGTAATTCCCATGTTTTGGAATGACAAACGGTACTACTCTGTGGATTATTATCTGAAACAGACCTTCGGGGAAAAAGTCTACCGCCTGTCCTTAAACGGCGGTATGACCTGCCCCAACCGGGACGGCTCTGTGGGCAGCAGGGGATGCATCTTCTGCAGCGCAAAAGGAAGCGGCGATTTTTCCCAGTCCTCTCACCTTCCGGTTGCACTGCAGTTGTCCTCTGCCAAACAGCAGATTCAAAAAAAGCGGAACTGCCGGAAATTTATCGCTTATTTTCAGGCATACACCAACACTTATGCCCCCGTTGACGTTTTGCGAAAGCTGTTTTGGGAAGCTGTCTCAGATCCGGATGTGGTAATCCTGTCTATTGCCACCCGGCCGGACTGCCTTTCAGAAGAAGTTTTATCCCTGCTGGACGAACTGAACCAATATAAGCCGGTCTGGATTGAACTGGGGCTGCAGACCATCCATCCGGACACCAGCCGGTTTATCCGCAGCGGATTTACACTGGAATGCTTCCATCAGGCTGTTTCAGATTTGGCCAGACGGCAGATTTCTGTTATCGTCCATGTGATTCTGGGGCTGCCCGGCGAAACGCCCCGGCAGATGTTGGAAACAGTTTCGCATGTGGGCCGCCTGCCTGTATTCGGCATAAAACTGCAGCTGCTCCATGTATTATCTGACACGGATTTGGGCGCATTGTATCAAAAACAGCCCTTCCCTCTTTTTTCCATGGAGGAATACTGTGAGCTGATTGGAGACTGTCTGGAACTCCTGCCGCCTGCCATTACCATCCACCGGCTCACCGGAGACGGCCCTAAGAATCTGCTGATCGCCCCTCTTTGGAGCAGCGCAAAACGAACTGTCCTGAACCAGATTCAGAAAACCATGAAAGACCGGGACACCTGGCAGGGAAAATATTATATTCCGGACGAAAACGCCTGATCATTGCACCCGAATTCATGCAGTGATGCCCGGCATGTATGTATAAGGAGTGAGAAAAATGGCAGAAGCTCTGACCCAATATAAATTGATTGTATTATACATGTTAGATCATGTGGATTTTCCATTGACCAACACCCAGATTTCCAATTTTGTACTGGAAAAAGAATATACCACTTACTTTAATGTTCAAAAGGCCATCAGTGAATTAATTGACGCGGAGCTGATTCGGACGGAGTCCACCCACAACAATACCTGCTATTACATTATGCCTGCCGGAAGGGAAACACTGTCCTATTTTCCCGACAAAATATCCGCGGCCATCAAATCAGATGTGCTGACCTATTTTGAGGAAAACAAAATGAAACTGCGGCAGGAAATTTCTGTGATTGCAGATTATTACAAAACCACGGGGCAGGAATTTGCCGTGCGGTGCCAGATCAAAGATAAGGAACGTTCCCTGATTGACTTAACCATTGCAGTTCGGGCGAAGGAACAGGCCGAGGCCATCTGCGCCAACTGGAAAAAACAAAATGAAGAAGTGTATGGATATCTGATGGATTTGCTGATGAACTGACAGGCGGGCAGATGTTTATTACTCCGGCGGTTAAATATCGCAGCAGATGGGATAAGTAAGATACTGCAATATTTAACCGCCGGAGTAATATATCTGGCAGCGATAAGACCTGCCGGACTGCCATGCAAAAACTTTCCAGAACCAAGAAAACAGGGCTGCTGCAAAACAGCTGTTATATACAAAATACGGATGCTCTTCAATCGTTCCTATCTTGTATATAAACTGCTTTTTTTTTCAGCAGCCCAATCATTTATCCTGCAAAACAGAATTCCTATCTTCTGCTTACTTCTTGATCTTTCCGGTGGATTTTACTTTACTCCATGAGCCGTACAATGTCTCTTTCCCGGACTTCTTGTAACTGCGCACCCTTACATAATACTTCTTGCCGGTTTTCAGCTTTGTAAAAGTATACGAAGTCTTTGAGGTTTTCTTAGCTTTTAAGTTTTTCTTGAATTTCTTATCCGTACTCACCTGCACCTGATATCCCGAAGCCTTCTTATCCTTTGCCCATTTCACAGTCAGCTTTCTGCCTTTTCCTGGCTTTGCTGACTTTACAGACTGTTTCTTGGGGCTTACCTTAACTGTCACCTGTTTCGATACATTTCCCGCCTGAACGGTTATGACGGCAACTCCGGTATTTTTGATTGTTACTTCCCCGGTATTCTTATCCACAGCAGCGATCTTCGGCTTGGAGCTGGTAAAGGTCATCCTGCCTTCTGAAACTGCATTGATTTTGAACGGTTTTACACCGTAAGCAACCTTATACACGGTTTTTTTGCAGGTAATGGATACGGCTGGATTCTGTCCTGCCGCTTCTGTAATTGTAAAATTAATAGTCGCGCTGCCGGTATATTTGCCCTTGCCTGTAACAGTTACAGCCGCTGTTCCTACTTTGATATTATTACTGTAAGAAACCGTATAATCCGTATTGAGAACTAATGTTTTGCCATCCAGTGTTACGGTTACTGCTGGGGTCTTGGCGGTTCCGTCATATGTGTAACTATTTTTATCCAATGTTATGTTCGCTTTGGAAAGGTTGATTCTGCTATCTGCGCCGTCGGTTCCGTCACTGCCTCCCGGATTGCCGCTTCCGCCGCCGCTTCCGTCACTGCCTCCTGGATTTCCAGTTCCTCCGCCGCTTCCGTCACTGCCTCCTGGATTTCCAGTTCCTCCGCCGCTTCCGTCACTGCCTCCTGGATTTCCAGTTCCTCCGCCGTTTCCGTCTCCAACAATTTCAAAATTGACTGTTACGCTTCCTGTATACCTGAACTTGCCTGTGATAGTTACTGCAGCTGTTCCAGGTTCCGTATTATTACTATACGTAACGATACAATCTCTAAAAGTCAGCGGTTGATCATTCACCTTTACAATTGCAGTTGGCGTCTTATCTACGCCATCATAATCATATTTTTTTTGGCTCAATGTCACAACCGTATTTTCATCCGTAATCTCGGTAGGGCTGTAGTTGCAATTAATTTTCACTCCCTCAAACGTATTATTTGTTTTATTTACACTGTTCCACTGCTCCTCTGTACCAGTAAAGTATATCTCCTGTAAAACACTAGGCTTGAATGCTGCTATCCCTATCGTTGTTACGCTGTCTGGAATCAGAATAGTGACCACTCCAGAGGAAGCAAATGCTTTCATGTCTATACTGTTCACACCTTGAGGAATCTCCACTTCAGCTAATGTCATACAATTCATAAACATTTCCTCACCCATACCATCTATGCTTTGAGGCAATGTTATGTTCACCAGACGCTGACATCCCATAAACATCTGATTCCCCAATTTCACCTGCTGGCTGCCGGGAGCAAAGGTTGCGCTTATCATTGCTGTACAGTTAAAAAATGCAGCTTCACCCACTTCCTTAATACTTGCCGGCAACGCAATAGAAGTAAGGCTTGTGCAGCCACTAAAAGCACTGCTTCCGATCACTTCCACTCCTTCAGGAACAGTTGCTGTACTGAGATTAAGACATTTCTGAAAAGCGTAACTGCCGATATTCTTCACGCTGGATGGAAGGTTCACATAAAGAATGGAAGATTCAGCAAATGCACTGCTGCCAATTTCTGTTACACTGGTTGGAATCTCTGCACTAAAAATCCCGCATTCTCTAAAAGCACAAGCGCCGATCCTGGTAACGCCGTCCTCAATAACCACCTTCAGGATTTGTTCTCTGTAATCCTTCCAGGGCTGTGCTTCGATGCTTTCAAAATCCCCCATACTCCCTTTACCGGAGATCGTCAGCGTACCTGCCTTGGTTAAATTCCATGTCAGACCTTCTGCAAGATCACTAGATGCAATTGACTGATTGGCATCAGGATCTTCCTCCGATACATGATTAATCGGATAGCGGGTGATATAAGCGCTTACGCTGTTCATTACCTGCTCCTTAGAAATCGGCCTTCCCCAATGAATCGAAGCGTTATAGTTTCCTTCTGCAACAATCACACCTGCATCCGTCGCCTCAAGCACAATCACAGTATGAGAGTTCCCATTTACGCGCAGGATATCTCCGGGTTTTATATCTTCATATTCAAACTCATTCGGTGCATACATTCTGGCCGGCAACTTGTCAAATGCCGTATCACTGAGTATAAAAGCAAACGCTACGCAGCCCACAGCAACAATGTTCTTTCCGCCCAGGGGCCCGCCTTTCCAACGGTAATCTCCTTCTGGATTTGCGTTAGTCCAGGACCTGCCTTCCGGATATTCATTCTTCAACGCAATCATAGCCTCATAAACTTCCTTTTCAGTCGGATCTACGGCGTCACGGGCCTCTGGCTCAGACACAGATCTTTCCGCAAAAACATCCTCTTGCTGCAAAAACTCTCCCTGGCCTGCGTATGCCACCGACTGGGTAGAAACACAGAGGCACAAAGCTAAAATAACTGAAAGAATTCGTTTTTTCAATTTTAAACCCTCCTAAATTAAAGCTTTGAGAGAATACTTTATTTCTGATATCCTATCCTAAACAAGAATTCTCCCAGAATAAAATGTAATTTAGCAAATTATAACATGATAAATACTGAGATACAACTAATTTTTCAGAAATTTCAGCTGACAATCTGCATAATAAACCCCCATCTTGCTCAGCCTGCCGTCCGGCGGGCCGCATGGCCATCCATGCTATGGAAGCTTTAGCTTTCATAGTACCCCCATCTTGCTTAGCTTGTCGTGCGGCAGGCCGCATGGCCATCCATGCTATGGAAGCTTTAGCTTTCATAGTATGTAAAAAAACAGAAGCGTTCTGCCTCAAAACCAACGCTTCTGCATTCAAATATAAAACCTTTATTACCGGATGTCGTAAACGCTTCTCAAGCGGATTCCCTTTGCTTCTCCGGAAATGATTTTCACCCGCTTCTCTCCTCCGTTCAGGTCAAAATAGTTGTCGGAAAGAATGAAATCCTCCTGTTCATTCTGAATTTCCACGCTTTTTGCATAAGCGTCCGCGGATACAATGATTTCATCACCTTCCAGACGGCAGGAAAGATGGGGATTCTCATAACGGAAATACTTTGGATAAGAAAATATAACGGTTCCCTCAGAGATCACTTTGCCGTTCTGTCTCATCCCATAGCTGACATATTCTGAAAATACATCCAGTTCCGGCAGTTCTGTCTTTTCAAGCCACACACTGGTAAGCGCCGGAATACACACCTGCTTTGTTTCTCCGCTTCTTACAATCTCCGCCTTTGCGTTGCGGACTTCCCAGAATATTTCCGCCTGCTGCTCTGTTCTGGTTTCATTTGCAGCATTCAGGCGGATTGATTTTTCAAAGATAAAATGCTCCCGGTTCATATCCGCCTCCTGGGTCATCATGCCCTCCTCCTGGCAGGAAACCAAAAGGGGCGCAAAAAACCTTTTTTCCGCATAATGCAGCGCTTTCCAACGGCCGCAGTAATCAATGGATGACCAGGAAATCACCGGCCAGCAATCGTTCAGCTGCCAGACAATGGCTCCCATACAGCGGCCCCGGTTCCTTCGGAAATGCTCTACGCCGTAGCGGATGGCGTCTGCCTGCAGCAGCTGCGAAGCATAAATCAGCGTGTCAAAATCTGAAGGGTACAGGTAGGTCTGCTGCAGATAATTCATAATTTTTCCATTTGCCCCGTATTGTCTCTGATGCTTTTCCATAATATAAGAAAACAGATTCATATCTCCGGGATCGTCTGTGATGGTTTCCAGAGTCTTTTTCGCCGGAAGGGACTGGAAGCCAAATTCAGAGGCATAGCGGAAAAAGTATTTCCGGTATTCTGAAAACGGACGGTTCCCGTGCCATACGCTCCAGTAATGCACATCTCCCCTGTCCGGGCTGTTGGGTTCGTCAAAGGCCCCGCCGGAGGAAGGACTTGCAGGCCAGTAAAAAGTCTCCGGATCATACGTTTCCAACACTTCCGGAATCAGCTGCTCGTACATTAAAATGTAGTCCCGCACTTCTGTCTTTTTGGTGACCCAGTGATGGCCTTCTTCCACAAACATTTCCATTTCGTTATTGCCGCACCACAGTCCCAGAGAGGGATGATGGCGGAGACGCTTGACATTGTCAATAAATTCCCGGCGGATATTTTCTTTGAATTCCGGCGTCAGTTCATAGACCGCACAGGCAAACATGAAATCCTGCCAGACAATCAGGCCCAGTTCATCACAGATATCATAAAACCAGTCCTCAGGATAATATCCGCCGCCCCACACCCGAATGGCATTGTAATTGGCAGCCACGCACTGCTCTAACAATTTCCTGGTGGTTTCCGGCGTTACCCGCCCAAGCAGATGATCTTCCGGGATATAATCGGCTCCCATTGCAAATATGGTTACGCCGTTGACTTCATGGGCAAAGCCGGTTCCCCACTGGTCTTTTTCCGTTTTCACGGTCATGGTACGAAGGCCGATATTGCGTTCCCAGGTATCAGAAACCATACCGTCTGTAAAGAGGGTGACTTTAACTTTATATAGAGGCTGGCTGCCGTATCCGTTGGGCCACCAGAGCTTTGGAGCTTCGATTTGGATCTCCCGGGGAGAATCAGCAAACGTCCGGACTGTACCCTCCGGCGCAGTAAGTTCTGCGGTATAACAAATGTTTGCTCCGGCTGAATTCTCTGTCTCGACAAAAAGAGATAAGGATACTTCTCCCCCGGTATGATTCTGGCGGATGTACACGCTGTCCAGTCTTGCGCCCGTCATTCCAAGGAGTGACACTTCCCGGAAAATCCCTGCATCCGGCAGATGCGCGCCCCAGTCCCACCCAAACATGCAGTGGGCCTTTCTCAGATGGACAAAACCGTCCATGGCGTCCTCAGAGCCCAAAGTCCGGCATTCCTTAAATGCTTCCCGAATAAATTTCAGGGGAGAATGAAGCGCCACTTTCAGTTCATTGCCGGTTTCTTTCAGAATATGCGTAACATCATACTCCCAGATCCGGTGCATATTGCAGGCATTTCCGATGTGGGTCTGATTGAGATAAATGTCTGCAGCCGTATCCAGTCCGTCAAAACGCAGCAAGATTTTTTCACTTGCCAGAAGCTCTGGTTCTGCATCAAAACAGGTTTCATATTCATAATCCTGTTCCATCAAAGGCAATGCACGGATTTCATTGTCCTTCCAGAAAGGATCTTCCATCTTTCCATTGCGCAGAAGATCCGTGTAGACTGTTCCCGGGACAACCGCCGGCTGTGCAGGCTGGCCCTGACCATGCATCTGCCAGTTTTCGTTTAATTTCTGTTGTATCAATTGGACTCTCCTTCTCTACTCTGCCTTGGGATATTCATTGCACAGCAGACGGTACGGCGCTTCATCTTCTTCAATCTCAGGGAACCGGCCGATGGGCTCATAGAACCGGTTGTCGTTTTCATCGTCGTTGCACATGGAAACTTCTCCCAACAGCACGTCGCCGCTTCCTTCCTCCACATGGAAATCATGGTACATATAAGGATAAATGGTAATGCTTTCTCCAGGCGTCAGCTTTACTTTTGTACCTGCCGGAACTGTATATTCCCTGCCGTCGCAGTTTACCGTTACGTCGGTGTCCGCAAATTCTCCATCTTCGGTGGAATTATACACGGTGATCAACACATTGCCGCCTCCCCGGTTAATGATATCCTCCATTTTATTCCAGTGGAAATGCATGGGAGCCATCTGTCCTTCTTTTACCAGAAGAAGTTTTTCTGCATAAGTTTTGGTATATTTATCCAGCTTCAGATTGCCGTTTCGGATGGTAATCAGGGAAAATCCTACCTGGTCAAATTTCCCAAGGCCGTAGTCTGTGATATCCCATCCTAACATATTGTCCCGAATTTCATTGTATTCTGCCCCTTTGGTTTTCCAGTCCTCAGCCGTCCATTTGCAAAAAGGCGGGATCTCAAATCCATGGGCCTGAATGATTTCTTCCATATGTTTGATTTCTGCGTTGATTTTGGAACGTTTCATGTCTGTTTCTCCTTTTTATGTTTTGCCGTTTATTATATTTTGAGCAGGTTTTTTGCTTCTTCCTCGAGCTGTTCTGCCAATTGCTCACCTGATAAAAATGTCAGTATCAGATGTTTCACTTCTGTGTCCTGAGGGGCTATTGTATGCAGGCTGTGTTCTTTGATGTGATAGGGTTTTCCGTACACACTGGAATTGGCCGGCTCCAGGCCTACTACATAATCTCCGGAAGCTGTGGATTTCCACTGCATGAAATAAGGCAGCTCCTTCTGATTGTATTCGATTTTCAGCCCGATGCCCAGTTCTTCATTGAACACTGCCGCAAAGGTATTTCCCTCTGAATCCGCCGCCATTTCATGAAGGAACACGTATTCCGGTTCATTGTCCCTGGGCGGCTCCATCCGGCTGTAATCTTTTGTATGGGCGGCTGCAATTTCATCTCTGGGCTGCACCGCTCTGGTGGGCAGGATAATCCTGGATTTTTCACTCAGAAACGGATACCCCACATTCATATGGTACAAAAGCATCATCGGCTCCGGACGGAATCCTTCATTGGAAATCCTGTCCTCAATATAAATCCTGTTTTTTCCATATACGGTGGAAATTGTCCTTCGGAGCACAAGATTTTCCCCGAAAAGCTCTCCTTCCCGCATTTCTCCGGTTAATGTAACCTTATAATTATCTCCCTGCCAGCAGGCGTCAGCCCCCACATGCTCCGCAGGCGTTGTCCGAATCCTGCCGTGCATGGGATAGTCTCTGCCCTCTATGCTGCAGGGGGCGCAGATATTTTCCAGGCCGCAGGTGAATAAAAGGCCGCCCATAATGCTGCGCTGGGCTTCCGCCCCGTTGGTGTCAAAATGATTTCTGCCCATCAGCCCCGGCTTCGACAGAAAGCTGATGTTGTGCCCGCAGAAGGAGGCTTCTGCAATGTCCATGCATTTGTCGGCCATTACGGTAAATTCCAGAGGGCCGTTTTTCACCTGATAGGCTTTCATTCCTCTGGCCCTGCCTTCCTCATACGTCAGCGGACGGGCATAGATCAATTGCTGTATATTTCCAACATGGCTGTTTAAATATTTCTTCACCATGAATAAGTTCCACCTTTCTGGTTCCTGTGATTCTTTTACGTTTACTGTAAATGGCTTTGATTGACTCTCAAAAGCTCCAGCATGAGTTTCACGCTTCCGGCGCGGTAGCCGCTGCAGGCATATATGCCCCTTAGATCCGGATTTGCAATAACCAGAAGCGGAAGTTTCTCCGGATCTGTGTACATGCTGCGGGCCAGAGGCTCCACCACGTCCTCCAGAGAAGCCTGGTAAATACAAACCTCCGGCATGGCTGCCGCCCGTTCCCAGGCGGCTGTTTTGACCCCATGCTCTTCTCCCACCAGAAAGCAGATCCGGATTCCCATGCTTCGAAAGCTTTCCCGATACTGAAAAATCTCATTCAGCACATGCTCGGTAGGCTCTTCTCCCGGTTCTAAAAATGCCAGAACTGCAGGGCCGTCTTTGGTCAGTGCGGAAATGGGTATCCCCACTCCCTGTTCCAGAACTTCAAAATCCCTGAACACATGGCTCACCAACAGTTCTTCCAGGCGTCCTGTCCGCGCTTTTAAGGATAGCTCCTGCTGCCTGCCTGCCTTTAGAAATATTCTGCATTCCGCCGCCAGCTGGTTTCCGCCGGGCAGGCGGTTTGCAGTCAGAATCCGGTAATGCCCCGGCTCCAACTTCAGTTTCAGCGCTGTGTCCTCAAAAGCAAGGCCCTGATAATCCAGAGTCACAAACCGCCCCTTCTGAAAGCGGGCAATGGTCCAGTTCTGAGAATAATTCCATTCCTCTTCTTTGTTTCTTTTTAAAGTAAGAACTGCAGGGCGGGAGGATTCCGTTTCCCCTTCTGTTTCGGATAATTTCACAAAAACGCCGTTTTGGCAGATCTCCACTTCCTGTTCTGCCTGGCTGATCCGTGCGGGAATTCCCAGAGTGCGGCAAATGGCTGCGCACAGAATTTTCTGACTCATGGGAGTTCCTGACTGCAGCTTTAAAACGCCTGCAGGAGTGGTATAAATCGTATGATACTCAAGCTGTTCTTCGTATGTGATATGGGTTCTGATATACTTCCAGATTTCTTTGGGATTTTTGCGAAACAGGCGCTTCTCTTCCTCACTGAAATAAGCTGAGATTTCTTTTCGGTAACAGGTCATTTCTTCATAAAAAATCCGCGGACAGAGAATATATTTGATATAAATGTCCCTTTCTGATTCCTGTTTCCCCATCCACCTGCTGCGGTAAACAGAAGCATACTGCAAGTGCTCCTCCAGCACATCCGCCCGGGCGTCTCTGTAATCCTTGGGGCTTAAGCTGTGCAGCAGCCATTTTCGGTCAGGGCTTTCATCCCTCTCTAAAAACTGATGCAGCTGATGAAAATTTCCGGCTGCATAACGGAGAAACTCTTTCTCCTCCTGATATTCATCCGCCAGTTCTTCCTGATAAAACCTTCTGATCCGGTCATTCCTTAACATTGCCGCCTGACGAATCCGTTCCCGGTTCTTCGCCCGCTGATGCTTTAACTGTTCCGGCTGCAAAAGTGTTTCTTCCGGCGCGTGAAAATCAATATCTGACCATTGGGCAGATTCTTCCTCTATGTTTGATGAAAGCTGCCGGTTTCTGATGATTTCCGGGCTGAAATCCTCCGGTTTACAGAAATTAAGCTTCAAACAGGCTTCGGCGCATGTTCCCACGTCCAGAAGTTTTTCTCCGGTTCTCCCATCTTTCACGGCCTGCAAATGAATTGTGCCAAGCCCCATGTCTAAAGCCGCTTTTCCTTCTTCATCTGTTTCTATCACCGCAACGGGCCGGTACTCCGCTCCGTTTAAAACTTCAAAAAATACCCGGGCAGCTTTTGCCGGACTGCCGTCTGGCTCTGTTACCGTTATCCGTATCTTTCTGGTTCTGGCATATCCGGCGGTTACGTTTTGATAACAGGGAAGCTCTCCTTCCCGATGCCATCCGGTTCTGTCAGCAGCTTCTCCGGCTTCAGAGGATGCTTGAAAAGCCGAAAAATTCCTGGCATGCACCAGGATTGCCCGGGAGGAAGCGTTTACAAACCAGCCCTGATTCAGCCTTTCTTCCGGCTCGCAGGCTCCCAGAAACTTCCAGGCTCCGTTCACATACACCTCCACCCAGGCATGGTTATCGTCGCAGTGGGCCCACCAGGGCGCATAGACCTGTCTTGCCCCGATTCCCACACTTCGGAATGCGGTCACTGCAAAGGTGGATTCTTCCCCGCATCTTCCCGCCCCTGCCCGGTACATGCCCATGGGAGAAATGGTGCGGAGATCGGAGGCTTCATAGGCGCAGCGCTCCGCGCACCAGTAATTGATTTCCAAAACAGCTTCCTCCAGAGACTTTCCCTGAATCTTGTCTTTCAGTTTCTCATAGAAGAAGGGGCGGCACTTTTCAATGTTTTCTGAATTAATCCGGTAATACAGCACATCATTCAAAAAGATTTCTTCCGGCAGCTCTCTGCACCATTCCACTGCTTCACGCAGCCAGATTCCATGTTTCACGAAGTCTGAAAATATTTCAAATTCATACTCCGCCAAATCCCGAAGGGGCATTGTCCCGTATAAAAATTTCATCAGAATCTGTTGGTTTGGGGTGCAGGCTGCAAGTTTTTGCCTGACTTTTTCCTGGAATTGTTTCATCCATCGGCCGGGGCGGCCTGCCGTATTCTCTTTTGATACGGCCGCCTGCCTGTCTGCAATCCACTGCATCCGGCTGTCATAGGTTTGCTGTGCATAATTCTTCAGGGATTCTGAAAACATCTCCGTCCCGCCCCTTTCTTACCCTTGATTCAGCGCTTCTTTTGCCCTGCGTATTTCTTCTTTGTCTGTTCGGAAGATACTGTATTCGCTGAGCCCGGGCATTCCCATGCTGACTCCTTCTTTCCGGTATGCCATGCCGCTGTCTAAGGTTTTCTTTCCAGACATATGAAAGCAAAAAGCGTGGATTTCTTCTGCCAGCTGCCGTATCACTTCATCATTCACTCCGCCGCCCACAAGGATCTCTGTCCGTTCTCCTGCCTGGGCAATGAGCTTTGAAAGGACTTCTTTTCCTTTCCTGCAGTCCTTGGCCTGGCCGGAAGTCAGAATGATATCAATCCCCAATGCCGCTGCTTCCTCCAATGCATGACAGGGGTTCCTGCAGACATCAAACGCCCGGTGCAGCGTCAGGGAAAGTCCGTCCGCACATGCCCGTAACCGTTCCATCCGGTTAAAGTCCAGGCTGCCGTCGGCTCTCAGGCATCCTGTGACAACTCCGTCGGCCCCCAATTCCCGAAACATCCGGATATCCTCCTCCAACATCTGAAATTCCGCATCGGTATACAGAAAATCCCCGAATCTTGGGCGGATCAGCACATGCAGAGGAATCTGACATTTTTTTCGGATTTGCTTAAACTGGCTGACTCCAGGAGTGGTTCCGCCAATCAGCAGATTGGCGCAGACTTCCAGACGATCCGCTCCGGCTTTACTGGCAATTACCGCAGACTCCACAGAGTCCACGCACACTTCCAACACTTTTTTCATAATCTTCCTCACACTCTTATTTATTTGCTTTCCATTCGTCTATCTGTTTCTGCATTTCTTCAATTACTTTATCAATTCCGGTTGCTTTCAGTTTTTCCTGCAGCTTGGGCAGGTATTCTTCCGGATCAACGCTTCCGGTGAATAAAGATTTTCCGAATTCATCCATAACATTTCCGAATCCTGCCACTTCTGTGCTGACCGGATTCAAGTCGAAGTCGAATCCGAAGGAGGGAGCTTCTACGGAAGAATCGTTAAATTCCTTGAAGGTTGCCCATTTGTCCAGAGGCTCATTTTCCAGTACATAGGTGTTGAACAAGCCGCCCTGTACCCAATAGGAAACAGAATAGTTCTTTCTGGTTTCTTCGTTCAGTTTGATTTTATTTTCGTATACGTATGGTTTTCCTTCTGCCGCTTTGGCTTCCTCAGCAGGAACCTCTACTTTGTCCCAATGTTCTCCTTCGATTCCATAGTTCAGAAGGTTTCTCAGGTATTCATCGGTATTGATCAGATTCAAAAGCTCCACTGCCTTCTCCGGATGCTTGGTCTGTGCATTGACTGCTGTCAGCGCGCCCCGGGCAGAGATATTTGTCACATAAGTGTCCATAATCGGAGTTGCAACCACTTCATATCCCAGGTCTTTGCCCCATACCAGTTCTGCATACGGCTGTCCGTCGCCCTTTGTCACAAAACGCTTGATGGATTTGTCATCGGATGCTGTGGCAGCGTCTTTGTTGATATAGCCTGCCAGATAATATTTCCGCATGGTGTCCAGCGTGGATTTCATTTTCTCTGTCTCAAATACATTTTTCACGGTAAGAGTTTCATCACCATATTCAATACCCACCGGGTCCTGAATCAAGTCCATATAAATAGGCGCGGAATAGCTGCTGGTTAAGTACATAGGCACCACATCCGGCTCATTTTCATGAATTACTTTCAGCCACGGCTCCAAATCCTCCAGGCTGTGGATTTCGTCTACCGGAACATTGTATTTATCTACGTATTCTTTGGTAAATACCCACATGGGCATGCTGCCGATTTCTTTTTCACTGGGTACGCCGTAAGTCTTGCCCTGAACCTTTGCCGCTTCCCAGAACCGGCTGTCGATGTTTTTATACATTTCGGTATCTTTGATGTAATCGTCAAGGGCAAGGAATGCGCCTTTGTCAGCATTCTGGAAATAATTGTTTGCCCAGGAGCAGGTAAAGCACAGATCCCAGTCGTCTCCGGTGTTGACTACCACCTGCATCTTCTGGTTGTAATCTCCCCATCCGGCAGTGTTGACTCTCAGTTTTACCCCAATTTTTTCCTGGGTGTATTCGTTGACTTTTTCCAGTACTTTTTCCTGATCCTTCTGAGCGTCTCCGATCTGCCACCAGGTCAGCTCCACAACCTCCTCTCCGCTGGCATTTGTTTCTTTCTTGTTGCCGCAGCCGGTAAGAAGTCCCGCCGCCAAAACTACCGCAAGGCCAAGTGATGCAAATTTTTTGAATTTCATGATTTCTCCTCCTTGTTCAATTTTACTCCTTCACAGCCCCAACCGTCAATCCATTTACAAAATATCTCTGGAAAAACGGGTAGGCAAAAATAATCGGTAACGTGGATATTACTACAATTGCCATTTTAATGGTCTCTTTCGGCATGTTTGCCGCCACTGCAATGCCGTCCACTCCCATGGTGGCCTTGTTGTTTGCAAGCCAGTCAATGGAGCTTTCAATCTGAATCAGCAGATATTGCAGCGGTATCAAATCTTTGTTGTCCATGTACATCATAGCGTTAAACCAGTCATTCCAGTAACCAAGCGTCAGAAACAGTCCGATGGTGGCAAGTCCCGGCAGCGCCATGGGAATTACGATCTGGAAAAACAGCCGCCATTCCGAAGCCCCGTCAATCTTTGCAGATTCCACAACGGCGTCGGGAATACTGGTTTTAAAAAAGGTCCGCAGCACAATAATATTGAAAGAATTCAGACACAGAGGCAGAACCAGCGCCCAAATAGTGTCTTTTAACATCATTACCTTTGTTACAATCAGGTAATTTGCAATCATACCGCCGCTGAACAGCATGGGGATGGTGATGACTGTGGTAAAAAATTTCCGGTATGCATAATTTTTCCTGGACAGCGTGTAGGCATATGTGCCTGTCAAAAGCAGTCCAATCAAGGTACCGAGAATCGTTACAAGAATGGTCACCCCGTAGCTTCTCAAAATATTCTCACCTGCGCTTACGATATATTCATAGGCGTACAGGCTTAATTTTTCCGGTATAAACCGATAACCGTTCATGGTCAGAGATTCTTCGTCCGTAATGGAAATAATGATGACGAATATAAAAGGAATGACGCAAATCAACGACAGTATCGCCAAAAATATGTTAAACAGCACATTTGTAGGCTTTTTGATTTGATTGTATTTGCAGCCCTCTTCCTCAATTGCCCGGATTCTTTTCTCCATTTTTCTTTTGGACATTGTTTTCTCAGACATGGTTTCCCTCCTTCCTTAGAATAATGCGTTTTCATTGTCCACTTTGGATACGATTTTATTTGCAATCATAATCAGGACAAAACCAACCGTTGACTGGAACAGTGCAGCCGCTGCGCTCATTCCGATTTCCCCGCTGGTCTTAAGGGCCCGGAAAATGTATGTATCAAGCACGTTTGTCACCGGATACAGAGGACCGGAATTCTTAGGAAGCTGATAGAACAGGCCGAAGTCCGCTTTGAAAATTCCTCCCACTGCCATAATCAGCAGAATGGTAATGACCGGCTTTAACAAAGGCAGCGTAATGTATTTGATCTGCTGCCATTTGGTGGCTCCGTCCAACACTGCCGCTTCGTAATAAGTCTTGTCAATTCCGCAGATGGACGCCAGATATACCACGGTGTTGTAACCCATGCCCTTCCACTGGCTCATGAAAATAATGATAAACGGCCAGTATTTGGTTTCCGTATACCAGGAAATCGGCTGCCCGCCGAACTGCTGAATAATTGCGTTAAAGTATCCCTTTTCCGGATTCAGGAATGCAAAAACACAGTAACTTACTACAACCCAGGACAGGAAGTAAGGCAGGAACATGGAACTCTGGTAAATCTTCATCATTCCCTTGTTGCGGATTTCATTCAGCAGCAACGCCAGAATTACTGGTATCACCACGCCCAGAATAATGAACGCCGCATTATAAAGCACGGTGTTCCTTACGATAATCCAGGCGTCTCCGCTGCTGAACAGGAATTTGAAGTTGTCAAACCAGACGGTTTCACTGGTAAACAGGTTGTAAAAAAATCCGTCTCCTGACAGCCTGAATTTCTTGAATGCCACCAGAATTCCGAACAGGGGCAGGTAAGCAAAAAACAGAAACCAGACTGCGCCCGGCATACTCAAAATCAGCAGCTCCTTGTTTGCCTTCAGCCGGGTCAGAAAATTCCCTTTCGGCTTTTCAGCTTTTTTTGTGTTTGCTCTCACATTGAAACCTCCTTCGTTTCCTACCGCACACTGGCTTACCGGTTCGTCAATGTGCAGTATGTTTTTTGATATATTAACTATATCATTGTGTAATTTGCATGGAAAGTTGAAAACTTTTAGGTTCATTGTACAAATTACAGTTATGTTTTTTGAAAAATTGTAAAAATTATAGGATATGGGTTAATCCAGATAGGGATAAAAATAGATATGTATCAGCAGGAGCATAGATTGTCTCCTGCCACGCCTGTATTTAGGCGGTTTGACGTTTGGTACGCTGCATATATTCCTGTTTCATTTCCCGCATTTCCTCGTCCATAGGGATGTCTCCACAATCTGGCGCTATCATCTTGGCTTGTAAAAGCGTTCGTCATTCAGCTTTCCGCTGACATTATCCTCATAGATTTTGCTAAACAGGCCGTCAAGCTCCCTTTATCCGCATTTCGTCCTTTTCTATCTGTTTCTGCTTTGCGGACAATTCGTATCGGCGTTCTGCAAGAGTGGCGACAATCCGCTGTCGGATAAACACACGCTCAAACTGCTGTAAAAAAGACCGGAAATGCTGGAGCTGCTTCAGAACTGACTGTTTTAATGCATCCTCTCAGGTATAGCTCTGTTTGTTCCCCGTATCATCTGTACTTCTTCTCACATATACCTGCCCGTGCCATGCCCATGGCGCCCCTTTCGCGGGGACAGCATTTTGTTCCGGCTTCCCCGGCAGCCTGCCGGCGCCTCCCGTTGGGAAATCCCTGCAGACTGTCCCCTCGAAGGGTATGTCCTTTCTCTGAACAATAGAAAACACCCAAAATAACGCATCTGCCTGACTGCTTTTATCGGTGTGTATCGTTCTTTTGTAAATCTCCTCCCGCCTGGATGGATTTCTTTTTATCAGTTGAATACAAAAAACAGGTGCGCTGCACTCCATATTTATCATGAAACACAGCACACCTGCAAAAATGTATGTATCGCTTTTGTTTATCACTTTTAATACACTGCGGGAATTCCATTGTATTTACACTTCGCCTTAATGCAGCACTGCGAAGGAATCTTATCTGCAATAGAGGCGGAGCACCCATCTTCTGAACAGCAGTTCACAATTCCATCCTTTTTGGTCCATTTGCCAGTCAGACCTGTGACCTCTACTTTCATACTCTTATGGAATGCATTTTTCACACTGTCTACCGGACAAACCCCAAGCGTTCCGTCTTCATGCTGCACAGGTTCGTGGACAACGACTGTCCCACCCCAGTTCCAGCTACAATAATCCTTGCCAAAATCCTTATGGAAACAAAATTTTTCACTTTATTTTTTATCAGAAATCTCCTCGTTCTTTTTCAAATAGAAAAAACCATAAGCGGGTACATTCACTCCGGCCGCTTTTATCTTTTCGCCAGACAGCATATCTGTATATGTCCCGTCAATTTCATTAATCCATGCCGTTTTATCATATTCACTGAAATTAAATAACCCAAGAATTTTCTCACCTTCATAATACCTTCCAATACACAGCACACTGGAATCGAACGTATCAACTGTCCATGTGTCCGCCTGACAGACAAATGCCTTTTCTGACTTTCTGATTTTTTCCAGACATGCTAACTGGCTAAAAATCTGTCCTGCTACACTGGTTCCATCATCAACCTGTTCCGCAAGATTCCATTGGAAAGCCCCCCGGTGGATATAACGTGAATCATTCGCTTTATTCGGATCATCCTTATAGGTGTAATCATTCACCTGCCCGATTTCATCGCCGCTGTAAAGCACCGGTATCCCAGACTGCATGAACATATAAGCATGGAGCATCACATCCAGCTTTATGGCCCTTTCCATGTCCTCTTCTTTCTGCTCAAACCCTGCCTTTTCAATTCCACACATGGATGCAGTAGTTCCGCAAAAACGGGCATCCCCCGTTACCGGGTCAGCATTATACAGTTCTCCCCTGCTGTTGCTGTTCCCCTCAAGCCCTTGAAAATAATTATTCAGATAATGCTTATGGGAACGCTCTTCTATCCCTTCATAGTGCAGAGTACCGTAATCCAACCCCCATCCTATATCATCATGGCAGCGTAAATAATTTAAAAATACATATTCTTTTGGCAGCGCATTCACAATATCAAGCTGCTTTTTTAAAAGACGCACATCCCGTGTCGCCACGGTATGCCACGTTGTCGCCATGGTTGTCACATTATAAAGCATATGACATTCCGGCTTTTCGACTGTCCCAAAATATGGAACGACTTTCTCCGGCTCCATGACAACTTCACCAAGGAGCAGTACGCCCGGACAGACAATCTCGCTGATTATACGCATCAGACGGACAATTGTATGGACCTGCTTCAGATTCCGGCATTGCGTGTTCATCTCTTTCCAAATATATGGCACCGCATCAATGCGTACAATATCAATCCCGCGGTTAGCCAAATATAAGAAATTATACATCATTTCATTAAATACACGGGGATTTTTATAGTTTAAGTCCCACTGGTACGGATAAAACGATGTCATAACATAATGTCCTGCATCTGGCAGCCATGTAAAATTTCCGGGAGCCGTCGTTGGAAATACTTGCGGGACTGTCTTTTCATACATCTCCGGAATTGTATAATCTTTATAAAAGAAGTAGCGGTCCATATATTCACCGTCTCCCTGACGAGCCTTTTTCGCCCACTCATGCTCCTCCGATGTATGGTTCATTACAAAATCCATGCAGACATTTATATTCTTTTTATGGCAGGCGGCAGTCAAATGCCCCAACTCTTCCATAGTTCCCAACTTTTCCTGCACCTTTCGGAAATCCGACACTGCATACCCTCCGTCTGACCTTCCCTCCGGCGTTTCCAGAAATGGCATCAAATGAATGTAGTTTACGTTGCTTTTTTCAAGGTAATCCAGTTTTTCTTCCACACCAGGCATATTACCCGCAAAATTGTCGATATAAAACATCATGCCCAGCATATCGTTCTGTTTGTACCAGTCAGAATTCTCCACCCTCTTTAAATCCCGTTCTTTTAAGTCACTGCCCCGCTCTGTATAAAAGAAATACAGATTATCGCACAGTTCTGCGAACATGGAACTATTATCATAAAGCTCCATGTAAAGCCATCGCAGTTCATCATGGAAACATCCTAACCGGCTATTGAAAACGGAATCCTGTTTCTTTGTTTTCTTTTTCAAATTACCGCCTCCTATATCTTATTTAAAATGCAATCTCACGGATGCGTTTTCTGATTCTAAATACCATTGACGGAGAAACGGAGCATCCCTCCGCAGTCGGTTATGTAATCCCAGCCTATCATTCAACCGTGACAATCTTCTCCATCTGTTTTGACTTACCCGTCTTTACCACATTACAGGACTGATAATCATCGCTGTTTGTCAGCAGTACCGCTGATGTCGTGCTATACCCGGCAGCTTTAATCTTGGAAATATCGAATGTCATAAGCTTCTGTCCAGCCTTGACCTTATCTTCCTCAGATACCAAAACCGTAAATCCATCGCCATTCATTTTTACAGTGTCTACCCCGACATGGATCAGCAGCTCCATTCCACCCGGCCCTGTAATACCGATAGCATGGCGTGTCTCTGCCACAGAAGATATTTCTCCATCAAAAGGCGCCACAACCTCCCCTGTTTCCGGCTCAATGCCGACGCCATCCCCTAAAACACCGGATGCAAAAGTTTCATCCGGAATACTTTCTCTCGGAATAACATTTCCCTGAATCGGAGCAAAAATCACTTCTTCTACACTATCTTCCTTCTCTGTGTGCGTACCCACCTCCAGTTTCTCTGTCCTGACGGGTTCTGCCGTCCTGCTCTCTACCACTGCAGCTTCTTTCTCTTTTTTCCCAAATATATTTCCCAGTACCATGGTGGCAGCAAATGCACTCACGATCGCAATCGCCATGGATACCATAAACTGCAGCATACAATCAGGGCGGATACAGATGACGCCAATCACACCACAAGGTCCCTGAGAAACAGATAATACCTTTACAAGCGTTGCATAAGCAGCCCCGATGCCGCCGCCAATCAATGCCCCGTAAAAAGGATACCTTAATTTCAGGTTGACACCAAATATCGCCGGCTCCGTAATCCCCAGCATGGAGGATATACCGGAAGCGGATGCTAAACTCTTCATTTTAGGATCATTCTTCATCCGGAACATAACAGCTAAGGCCGCTGCGCCCTGAGCACAGTTTGCAGCCGCCACAACCGCAAATGTAGGCGATCCGCCTAATGTGCCGATATTTGCAAGAATCTGTGTTTCAGCCGTTACCAAGCTATGGTGCATGCCTGTGATAACCAGTAACGGATATGTAACTCCGTAAATCAGCCCCCCAACAGAACCAAGGTCAAAGAATAGCCACATAACCGCATTTGTCATAGCATCACCGACACCTCTCATGACCGGGCCGATAAACAGGAAGGTCATTGCCCCGGCAATCAATACAGACAACAGAGGCGTGACAATATTGTCAAGCATTGCAGGAACAATCTTACGCAGCTTTTTCTCCACAAACGACAGGCAAAAAGCTGATGCGATAACCGGAAGGACAGTTCCCTGATATCCTACTTTGGCAACAGACAGCCCGAAAATATTCCAGTATGGAACAGTCCCGTCGAGCAGCGCCTGTCCATAACCATACCCGTTCATTAAATCCGGATGAATCATGATTGCTCCGATAACCGCCCCAAGGATCGGCGTTCCGCCAAATATCTTAGCGGCAGAAAATCCGATCAGCACTGGCAGGAAAGTAAAACCGGCATTGGAAAACAGGTTTATCATATCCGCAAAATCTCTAATCTTCGGAAACGCTTCCACAAGCGACTTGCCTTCGACAAACATCCCCTGCGCCGTCAGAATGTTATTGATACCCATCAGAAGACCAGATGCAACCAGAGCAGGCAGGATTGGTACAAACACGTCTGCAAGGGTCTTCAAAAGTTTTTGCACCGGATTCATCTTTTTTGCTGCCTGCTTTTTTAATTCCTCTTTCGTCATTTCCGTGATATCAGCCATTTTGATAAACTCAGCATAGACATTATTCACAATGCCCGTTCCCAGAATAATCTGAAATTGCCCGCCATTGTTGAAATTACCTTTCACGAGGTCGACATTTTCCAGGGCATCCTTGTCAATCAGAGATTCATCCTTAAGGACAAGCCTGAGCCTTGTTGCACAGTGGGCGGCGCTGGCAACATTATCTTTCCCTCCCATACAGGCCAGGATCTCCTGCGCCGCTTTTACATACTTTTCTTCCACACCATTTTCCTCCTTCATTTTTTTGTTTTGCTGAAAACAACTGTTTCCATCCTCAAAACTTAACTTTCATTCCGTCATAAGCTGCAACCAGCCCATGCTCCCCGGCAAACTCTTCCAATTTTTTGTGTGTCATGCCGCCATTATGTGAAAAATGGCTGATGACCCTAACAGTATCCGGATGAATACATCCCTTCTCCTCCAGCATCTTTGCAAATGCAATGTCATCCGCCAACCCCATATGGTAACCTTCAGTCTTCATCCTGCCCATGGTAGCGTCCAGAGATATCAGGTCATATTTGTGGCTGAAGATACATTCCCATGCCTCATCGCTCAGGTTCATTCCCGTATCATGGCCATATAAGAGGCATTTCCCATCCTTCTTAATAATATAGATCAGGCAGGTCTCCCTTTTATCATGATCTGCTGGAACCGGAATGATATGGTAGCCATCCGCCATAAAATCAGCAAACGGCTCCAGCCTGATGAATTTGACCGCATCGTCCAGGGGATGCACCTTAAACCGGTCAATCAGCACGGCATCATAAAACGCTTTTTCCACCGCTGCATTTCCATATACATGCAGCAGCCCTTTCGAATTATGCCCGAAGTGTTCATGCCTGTGGATCAGCTCAACCGGGAAAAAATGATCCATATGGGAATGTGTAATCAGCAAATGCTGAATCTGCCCAAACATCAAAGAATAGCTGATAGCATGCGTGTATGTGTCCGGCGGAAAATCAATAAGGATTTTTCCATCCACGACAGACTGTGTTCTGGTTCGCACCTCCTTCCCGCCGATGTTTCTTGCCTTTCTGCAGGTTTCGCAGTCACAGAACAGAGCCGGCAATCCTTCTGCTGCTGCAGTACCCAAATACTGTATTTCCATAGCGCTCTCCTTTCTTCAGGGTGGATTTTCCACGCCTTCCATTAAATACAGATATCATATTTCACAACATTCATACAGACGGTTCCATCTGTATCAAACACGATCCCGTCTGCCTCCATAGGGGTATGGAAGATAGCAGACATCACCTTTTCCCTCCATTTAAAAATAACCGATTTCATAACCGGTTTCATAACCGGTTACTTAACCAGTTTTTAATTAGGATTGATTTTTCTGTTTTGCACTGCTATACTAAAGATAATATAAAGAAATGTTCTTGTTGTAATACCCAATTTTGGAGGTTCATATGGATAAAAAGAAAGTAACATTTGATGATATAGCAAAACACACCAATTTTTCCAAAACAACAATATCCCGGTATTTTAATAATCCAGATTCGCTTACTGTAGAAAATCAGGATATAATCGCACAGGCGCTCATTGATTTAGGCTATCAAAAAAATAAACTTGCCAAAGTGCTGGCAAATGGAAAAAGTGAATTTGTGGGCATCATCATCCCTAACCTTTATCTTCATTATTACGCCGAAATGCTAAATCAGATTTTAAATACTTACAAAACATTCGGATATAAATTTCTGGTTTTTGTAAGCAGGGGCAGCGCCGAAACAGAGCGGGAATATATTCAAGAATTGCTTGCGTACAAGATTGAAGGCATGATCATCCTAAGCCATGACATTCCCTCCAGCGAACTTGCCTCTTATAATATCCCAATCGTCGCTATTGAACGCGAAGACCAGTATATAAACAGTGTAAACACAGATAATTATATGGGAGCTGTCCAGGCAACCAGCCTACTAATCAAAAACAATTGCGACGTTTTAGTTCATGTCAACTCTGTTTTTCCAAAGGCCATCCCCTCTTATGGCCGTATTCAGGGTTTTGAAGACACCTGCAAAGAAAATGGCATCAGACATGAATTGATTTTAAGGGATTTAGGACACTCCCCGCAGAAAATCCATAAGATAATGTCAGAAATATATGAGCAATTAGAAAGAAAATACCCAGACCAAAGAAAAGGATTATTCATGCCAACCGATACCCACGCAAACAGTATGCTGAATATTATTTTCCGAGAATATGGTTCACTGTCAGATGAATACCGTATCATCGGTTTCGATGATTCCCCAATTGCAGCACAGGCAATCCTCCCAATCAGCACTGTAGGCCAACAGATTGAAAAAATAGCATACGAAGCTATGGAACTGCTGGTAACACAAATGAATGAAAAGAAGAAACGCCGCCCAAAACCGCAAACAGAATTGATCCACAAAAAGATAACGCCTATTCTAATCAGGAGGGACACAACAAAGTAAAGAATTTATTCATGTTTTTTAATCTTTCTTAAGAGGGGGCAGATTTGCGATCACTGCGGCAGCTTGTAACCGCCGCTCCCATGCCGCCTGATGCAGCCCCAAAGCCAAACAAGGGATTCCAGCAAAACCTAACGTGCCGGAATCCCTTGTATTCAGCGGTTTCCCCTATAGTCTGTTCCTTCCCTTTGTATCAAAGATACCATTTGATTTTGCTAAAACCCCGTGATTTTTTAGCATACCCCATGCTTTTTCCCGTACTCCACGATTTTTCCTATACTCTGTGATTTTTATAAGCGGCTGTGGAAATCCAGAGAATTTTCCCGTTTACTCATCCTGCCCCATACTCGGCACATATAACTCTTATTTTCACGGTATATACCTTTCATTCCATCATGTTTCTCCCAAAGTCAGATTCTTCGTATACCGCACCATTTTCAGGACTACATAAACTGCAACCAGCAATTCTGTAACCGGCATAGCCAACCAAACCGCATCTGCCCCTGCCACAGCCGGAAGAATGCAGATCAGCAATCCGCTGACCACGGCGCCCCTGGCAACAGAAACAATAAAAGAAGCCATCGGTTTCATCAGCGTCTGAAAATAGTAAGTAGAAAAAATATTAAACGGAAGCAGCAGGAAAGAAATACCATAACTGCAAATAATACCCGGGGCAATAGCCAGGATCTCCTCCGTTGGCGTCATAAAAATACGGACGAAGGAATTGGGGACAAAAACAGCAAGTGCCGTCCAAACCACGCCAAACACCGCCGCCGTTCCTAATGCATATTTCAAAATCTGCACAATCCGTTTCCCTTTTCCAGCGCCAAAATTCGCAGAGAGCATCGGCTGGGACGCCTGGCCTATGCTGTAAGCACAGCACTGGACAAACGTGCTGATATTGATGATGATGCCGTAGACTGCCAGCGCATCCGTTCCCAGGTATTTCAAAATCTGCCTGTTAAACAGCATAGTAAGAATCCCCATCGCCACATCGATAAAAAAGGTGGAAAAACCGGTGATACAAATGGACTTCAGGATGAAAAATAATTTCACAGGTTTTACAATCCTTAAAGTATTCTTTTTACTGCGAAAATGTGTCAGCATCACCAACAGGGAAAAGACAGATCCCATGGCGGTTGCAAGGCCTGCGCCCATGATTCCCATCCCTAACACAAACACAAAGAAATAATCCCCAAATACATTAAAGATTCCGCCAAACAGCACCGCCTTCGTTGCAAGGGCAGGATTCCCATCGTTGCGCAGAAAAGCTGACATAAGCTGTGTGAACAGGAAACTGGGCACTACAAATTTAACCGGAAGCAGATAACTCCTTGCCAGAGGGAGCAGCGTTTCCTCCGCCCCGAACAGCCGCAGCAGCTCCGCATCGAAAAAGACCACTGTCAGCCATGTAAGTGCAGCCAGAACCGCCGACCCGATAACCGCAGCAGTAAAGTATTCATTAGACTTTTTCTGATTCTGCTCAGATTCTCCGCGCAATGTAGTAAAAAGCACAGAACCTCCGATTCCCATAAGCAGCCCAAGGCTGTATATGATATTCCAGACAGGGGCAACCACAGCCAGCGCCGCCGTGCCTTCCGGTCCCTGATACTGTCCGACCATCGCCATATCCACCGCACCGTAAATGGACGAAATCAGCGCGCTTCCAAATGCTGCGGCCAGATACTTAAAATACATTAGTTTGATTTTACTTGTAAGCAGATCCATATCGTTTCTTTCCTCCTCTGATCTCTTCCTTCCCATTAAAATAACTCCGTCTTCCCTTTCAAAACCATGCTTTTCATAAAACCCCGGTAGCATGCCTTCATTTGCGGTAATCAGGTTTATGCTTTTGATTCCGCATTCTTCCATCTCCGCAAGACAGCATTCCAGCAATTTTGTTGCAATGCCTTTTCTCTGGTAATCCGGCAAAACCGCAAGGTCATTGATCTGGAAAAATCTTCCATAATGAACAGCATTTTATAATATAACTTCCCATATCAATAATCCCTCCCTGCCACTCGCCATCCGTCATGATCTGTAATGATTCTTCGTGATGTTTATACATTTTGCACCCTTACCATTTTCCTTTTTTATTTTTCGCAGCATACACTCTATTCTTCCGTTTTTCCATCAGCAGACCCATAACGTTCTCTTCCCCACAATTTCCCTCCGCTTCCCCAAAATAAAAAAGCCGGATAAAGAACAGACCTTTCAATCTGCGCCTTATCCAGCATATTACTTCTCCTGAGCAATATACCCTCCGAGCTCGTAATAATTATATTATTAAAAACAGCGCTGTTTGTCAAGCCAATTCAGAATATCTTCTCTAATATAATCAATTTGATAATCATCTTCCACATACCTTTATCAAAAGTTATGAATCAACAGTTCCTCTCCCTTATCAGGAAGAGTTGCAACG
The DNA here is from genome assembly GCF_056822245.1 of Petralouisia sp. NCBI lineage: Bacteria > Bacillati > Bacillota > Clostridia > Lachnospirales > Lachnospiraceae > Petralouisia > Petralouisia sp. The sequence continues at coordinate 53,847 of NZ_JBQIOP010000005.1, forward strand.
CCTTTTCCAAGAACACCGGAGGAACATGCAGCGTCCGTTACTTCAGAAAGCGGTATTACTTTTCCGGCCAGAGGACTTACAAGGATTTCTTTTTTCACTGTACTGCTTTTTTCTGCTGTTCTCCCTCTTCTTCATCTGCTTTACAGAACAAAAAGGTAAGAACAAAACCAAGAACCGCTGCCGCCGCTGCTCCAATAACTGCAATTGTTAGAAACATAAGATATATTATTCACCGGAATCCCTTCATACCGGTTGTCAGTATTTCTTCATCTCCCGCAGGGAAGCCGGAGACACACCATAACACTGTTTAAATTTCCGGTAAAAATAACTGGTATCCGGATACCCCACCTGTCTTGCAATATCATTGATTTTCATATTCGTGTTGAGTATCAGATCCTTTGCAATTCCATTTTTGGTATTACGTAAATAACGGGCAAAAGAACATCCCACTTCTTTCTGAAAAATCTGCCCCAGATAAGACGCGTTCATATGGTATTTATACGCCAGGGTTTTCAGGTTCATATCTTCCCTGTAATTGAGCTGCACATCGGCAATAATCTGGCGCACCACGGGAGTATACTGGGAATCCTCTTCATGCATACAGGCGATAATTTCTGTAATTTCAGAGATAAACGCCGTCTTAATTCCATGGATATCCTCCGCCCGGAAAATCGTTTCAATCAGATCGGTCAGCTCCTGGAAATTACCGGATTTAAGCTTGTATTCTTTTTTGATTTCTCCAAGCAGCACGGCCATTTTTACCGCCATCTGATACAGGGAACTTGCAGAAGCGTCCCTGCTGATTTTGTTGATAAACAAATCTTCCATATAGCCCACCGCAGCGTCCGTTTCTTTTTTCAGGATAAACCTGCGGAGCTGATCCTCGTCCATATTTACGGACTCTGTTGTTCTGTCCTGAATCTGTCTCTGGCTGATACAGGTTCCGTACCCTTCCAGAATCAGATACTTCTGCAGCTTCCGGGCCGCCCGGTAGCTTTCCGGAAGCTGGGCGATACTCTGAAATCCAGTTCCCATACAGATAAAAGTCATCACATTGAACCTGCTTTCCACCTGATTCTGAAGTTCTGAAAAATATTCCTGGGCCTGAGTTTCATCCGCCATATTGCCTGTTAAAACCATCAGCAGGCTGTCCGGGGGCAGATGAACGATTTTCAGATGCTCCGCCTGCTTCAGCTCCACAATCACATCCGTAATTTTTTTCTCTTTCAGGCCCTCCATGTTCCATTTCATCAAAGCGGCATAATACGTTCCGTGATCTGCAGAAATCCCAAGCATTTCCGCATACTGACGGCCCTCTTCCCCTTCAGTCTGGCCGTTTAAAAAATGCATCCACTGGGTTTTCTCATCAATATACTGAATCTTTTTCTTGTCCATTTCATCCAGCTTTTCCACTGTCTCCCGAAGCTGCCGTTCTAATTCTTCTTCATCAATGGGCTTTAAAATATAATTTTCCACTTCCAGGCGGATGGCCTCTCTGGCATAGGCAAATTCATCATATCCGGTCAGAATAATAAAACGCACCTGCTCTTCCTTCTCCCTGATTCTCCGAAGAAGCTCCAATCCGTCCATTTCCGGCATACTGATATCTGTCACTACAATATGTACAGGCTCTTTTTCCCACATTTCCAATGCTTCTGCGCCGTCATGGGCCATATGCACCACCTGAAGGCCCAGAGACTCCCAATCCAGAATATTCCGAATCCCCTGCAAAATCAATTCCTCATCTTCCACAATCATTACTTTTTTCATATTATTCTCCTCCAATTGTCCAATACACAGCTCCCTCAGCCTTTCAGGCTGCTACAGTCTGATTACTGACCGGATGGAGCGCTCTCTTCCTGCGGCTGAAACCTGAGAATCACCCTCAGCCCTCCGCCCGGCCTGGCCTCCATATGAATTCCGTATTCCTTTCCGTACACGGCTTTCAGCCTGCGGTTTACATTTGCAACTCCGATGGACGCCCTTGTTTCCATAAAATCTTCTGCCAGCTCCCGGTTTTTGGCCGCTAACACCTTTTCTTCCATTCCGTTTCCATTATCCTCCACCACAATTCTGACCTCTTTCCCCCGTTCCACGGAAATCCGAATGAAATTATCCTTCTCCTTCATCCGTATCCCATGGATAAAATAATTCTCAATAATAGGCTGCAGCACAAATTTAATCACCGGAATCTGCAGATATTCCTCTGGGCACTCCAGAATCGTCTCAAACTGTCCTGGATAACGGAATTCAAAAAGCTCCATATATTTTTTACTGTAATGAAGCTCCTGAGCCAGCGTAATCACATCCGCCTCTTTCAACTGCGCCCGGAAAGTCACTGCCAGGCTGTAAAGCATTTTCCCCACCTCCCGGTCGCCGTTGCAGATGGCCTTCATGCGCACGGCTTCCAGGGTATTGTAGAGAAAATGAGGGTTAATCTGATTTTGAAGAGCCGCCATCTCCGCATTTTTCTGTTCAATTTCCGCCAGATACCGCTTGTTGATATGTTCCTCCAGGTTAATGCACATTTCATTGAAATAGGTGGAGATCACATCCAGTTCATCTCCGTTTCTGTCGGAAGGAATGCGCACCTTCAGATCTCCCTCCATAACCTTCGTCATTCCATCCAGAATCCGGTCCAGCCTTTTTTCCAGACGCTTCAGGTGATACCTTACAAACGTTTCGCCCAGAGCCAGGGTCCCAAGCCCCACTAAAAGAATCATCAGAATCACAGGCGCCGGAACCGCAGAGGCCCTGCTTTTCTCCAGATAGCTGATGGTATGGTATCTTCCGGTCTGGGTCTGCTCCACATAAGCCCCCAGAAAATTTTCCAGCGCTCCGGCCTTTTCCACCTTCATAATTTCACTGATCTTATATTTCCCATTGGAATCAAACACCCTGGTTCCCGCATCATTGTAAACCGTCAGCTCTGCTTTGGAATAGTATCTGCGGATGCTCTCAAATTTACTGCTCTCAAAACCGAGGAGCATACATCCTCTCACCTGCATATTGACCGGATCTCTGATTTCCTTCAGATAGAAAAAACAGTCCTCCTCCACCAGGTCTCCCTGTTCCAGACGCTGCAGAAAACCCTTGTCCCCGTATCTTTTATAGCTTTTTCCATCCCTGGTATACTCTGTCACCACACCCCGCTCATAACTGTACAGCATAATTATGCTTAAACTCTGATACGCCTGAAACCCGTCTTTAAAAAACGTTTCGATTCCCTTATACTCTCTGATTTTACTTTCATAGTAGGTATCCAGACGGTACTGCTGATAATCTGCCGGCCCATCTGTCAGACAGTGCAGCGCGTCATTCAGTTCCATGTCTGATTTATATAAATCCTCATGCATATATTCCGCAATATCCGAGGTTTCCTCCAAATAGGAATCCGCCGATTCGCGCATCATTCCCATATAATCCAGATTTTGCTCCAGAAAACGGTTTCTCATACTGGTAAAAAAATAAACCATCATGGCCAACACCACGCAGCATAAAATAATCGTATCTATACAGAATAATTTTCTGTACAGCTGTCCTGACGTTCTAATTTCCATTCTGTCCCTCTTTAAAACCACAAAAAGGAAATGCAAATTTTGCATTCCCTGATTGTCTTTTTAATTTTTACTTTCTAACTTCTGCATAATACTCTGATTCATAAACATAATCAGAAATCCGTAAACGCTGCCCATAAACAGCACGGTAGTCCCCGCTGAAATCTCAAATGCCGCAAGAAGCACTGCAAACGCAGCAAGGTTCCCCAAAGTGGCGCCGGGTCTTGCAATCAGCAGAGTTACCGCTGTTTTGACAATCTGCGCATTTCCCATTTCATACCGGCTGACCAGAAGATACAGATTAGGCGTAACAAGCAGAGCTCCTGCAAACAGCAGAATAAATACAATTGCAAGAGGCAGAATCCGAATCTGCAGGGTGAAAAATTCAATATTCGTCCAACAGATTAAAATTGCCAGTAACTGCCCGGCCCCAAGTTCGATTTTCTGCAGAAAATCCGAACAGTAGCCTTTCTTATAATCCGCAAATCCTCTCGTCTCCGTTCCGTGAATCAAACGGTTCATGGCATACATTACTGCTGAAAGGGCCGGAGCCATGGGAAGCAGGCACAGCAGGAACAATGGAAGGCATTCCCGTATCTGGCCTGCGCCGACAAACAGCAAAAACAGCAGAACCGGAAGATTTGAAATCACAAACAACAGATTTATAATAACAAAATAACATACTTTTTCACAAAATCCCAGTACTTTTTCAATACGGAATAATTCTCCCATAGGAAGGCGCCTCCTTTTCCTTTGACCGCCGCTTCCTGCAAACCAGACCTTCAAACTGTATCTTTGCGCCTGTTTCACAGGAAGCTGTCTGACAGATTACTGAATTTCCACCAATATGGTTTTAATCTCATATGCGTGAAGCGTTACATGAATCCCGTCTCCGGTAAAGCCGCACAGAGGACGTTCACGCAAATCTCCTTCCGCCCAGGCTTTCCATGGCACGCCAAGCTTTACTGACGTTTCCTGTCTGGAGCCTGCAAATTCATGGAACCGGAGCACAAGATATTTTCCGTCTTCTGACTGCTTCACCGCATCCAACTCCACCTGGTCATTGTCGAAGGACAGGAAGCTTTCATACGGCAGCAGGCTCTTTCCGGAAACAGTTTCCATGGGCTCATTTAAGGCGAAGGCCTCCTGCACCACAGCGCCTTCCACAAAATCTCCTTTGTGGGGAAGCAATGCGTAGGTGAAGGTATGCTCTCCCTGATCCTGCAGGTGATCCGGCTGTGTTCCTGCCCGAAGCAGGGAAATCCGCATTACATTATCCTTGATGTCATGCCCGTATTTGCAGTCATTTAACAGGCTGACTCCGTAATTGCGCTCGGATAAATCCGCCCACCGGTGAGCCACTGTCTCAAATTTAGCCTGATCCCAGCTTGTGTTCCAGTGGTTGGGCCGTCTCACATTGCCATACTGCACGTCATAAGTTCCGTAAGTGGCGCGGATATCCACCGGAAATGCCGCTTTTAAAAGCTGATGCTGCTCATGAAAATCCACATTTGTGCAGAAATCAATTCTGCGGCTTCTGCTGTAGAGAATCATATCCTGCCGGATATTGGAATTCATGTACTCCCACTCCATATGGATGCGCATGGTAAGGGGCCCCATCTCTGTAATTTCAAAAACAGTAAGCTCTGTGATTTCACGCATTTTTTCCTGATAAAAAATATCAATATCCCAGGCATCATTATCCAAGGGCTTATCCTCAAAGACCTGCAGCACATTTCCCCGCTGCCCCTCTGGCAGCACATTCCGACCGTAAGTTTTATCAAACAGCTTTGCAATCTGTCCGTAATGATTGATGGTCATCTGATAAAACGGCGTATCTATTTCCCTGCCGTGAACAGAAAATACTGCTTTCGGAACATCCTGCTTCTGTGACTCAAATACAATGGTCCGGGTGCCCAGGGACGGAACTTTTTTCACTTCCACATAAGTGCATCCCTGGCCTTTTTGGGAAACAAGCACGTTTCCGGCGCTGTCCCTGAAAATGCCGTCAGAAGTTTCCGGAACGGTTACCACCTGATCCAACTCCCATCCGGAAGCATTGAACACGGTATAGACATGCTCTTTTTGTTCCAGAATTGCCTCATGGGCGTCTTTTTCCACATTTCTGGCAATCTTTTCAATCAGGCCATAATCTTTTCTGGCATCTTCATACACTTCATGAATGGAGGAGCCGGGAATAATGTCGTGGAACTGGTTGGTCAGAATATGTTTCCATCCTCTGGTCAGTTCTTCCTGCTTTCCTTCTGCCAGACTGCCTTTCTGCAAAGCGGCCATTACGGTAAGCCCTTCCGCCCTTCGGTAGAGCAGCTCCATTTTCCGGTTCATACGCTTATTGTACCCCTGACTGGTATAGGTACCCCGGTGATACTCCAGATACAATTCCCCATCCCAGGTATGTACATACTGATCCGTATCCTCCACCGTACGATGCAATTTTTTAAAGTACTCGCCTGCCGTGGATATTTTCAGATTGGGAAGCCCCGGAATCTTATCCATCCTTCTGCGGTATTCCAGCATATCCCGGTTTACGCCGCCGCCCCCGTCGCCGAACCCGAAGGAAATCAGCAAATCCCGGTTCATCTGCTTCTCACTGTACTGATCCCATACGCCCTTTACCGTAGAAGGAAGCAGTTTTCCATTATAGGTGTAAAACCAGGAACCCGGCTCATTCCAGGGCTCCGGCGTAGTGATAAAATGGGTCAGAATCTCGCTTCCGTCAATTCCCTTCCACCAAAAGGTGTCGTGGGGCATCCGGTTATACTGGTTCCAGCTGATTTTGGTGGTCATAAAGGTATGTATTCCCGCTTTTTTCAAAATCTGAGGCAGCGCCCAGGAATATCCGAACACATCGGGAAGCCACAGATATTCCACTTCCCTGCCAAATTCATCTTTGATAAACTTGCTTCCAATCAGGATCTGCCGTGTAAGGGATTCCCCGCTTGTAAGGTTGCAGTCTGCTTCCACCCACATGCCGCCGTCCACTTCCCAGCGCCCTTCTTTCACCTTCTTTTGGATATTCTCATAAATATCCGGAAATTCCTGTTTCATGTATTCATACAACTGAGGCTGAGTCTGAAGGAAAATATATTCCGGATACAGCTCCATCAGCCGGAATACAGTGGAAAAAGAACGGGAACATTTTTCCCTGGTGTGCTTTAACCGCCACAGCCAGGCCACGTCAATATGGGTATGCCCCACACAGTAGACATTGATCAGGGAATTTTTGTCCATTCCATCAATACTTTCATTCAGACAGTCATCGGCCTGATGAAGCGATTCATAAAACAATTCGCTGCCCGGAGATGACCAGTCAATGCAGTGACAGGCACTGTCTAAAGCTTTGCGCAGTTCATGCTGCACAGGATTGCCTTCCTCAAGTATCTGAATGGTCTGCCAGACCATAGAAGCCAGATAGTGAAAATCATCTGCTTTTTCATCCAGCCAGGCCAGATCTGCCCGGGCAATCTTATGTTCCTGCTCCTTGGGCGCTCCGCCGCCTTCCAATCCTGACCACAGGCGGAACATAAGGTTTACAGAAGTTCCGCACAGGCTGCTGTCCAGAAATACTTCTTTATGGTTCACGTCCACGCCCTGGTACATGCTGCCGTTCACATAGAGCATGGACTCAAATCCGGAATTATTGCCTGCTCCGGTATTTCCAAAGTCAAAAATGCCGACGATTTTCTTTTCCTTCCATTCATCTGGAATTATAAGTTCTTTATGCAGCCAGAGATACCTGTCTCTTCCTTTCCAGGTGTCTCCTGTTTCTATGGTTTCCCATTCTTTGCCGGATGCGCTGCCGCTGCCCGGGAATGCTGGAAACTGCGGATTTACCACACCCTGATGATCCTCTGCGGCATCAAAATATTTCATAGGGATAATATCCCTGTAACGGTACGGTTCTAATTCCTGGATGCGCCGCTCTAATTTTCGGTCTGTCAAAAACATAGTGTTTTCCTCCAATTCTGTTACATTCCTTCTGCTTTGTATAGTCTTATCCTATCACGACGGAAACATTTGCTCAATTCAAAAGATTCTATATTTGGTGTACAAATTTCAGCAGAAAAATTTCAGTAAAAAACAAACCGGTAAACTGTGATTTTTCAAAAGTTTATCGGTTTGGCTTGTCTTTGTTATAATTTGAATTCTAAAGTAAACGCAGCAATTGAACAAGTTTATGAGAACTGGTTTCTTTCGGCGCGGCTTGCCTTGTGTCAAACTGTTTAAAGCCGTATCCCTCATAAAATGAAAGCAATTTCTCATTATTATCTGTCTCTACAAACACCACCATGCCGCCAGCCTGATACTGCATAACCTGAATTTGCCTGATTGCCGCTTCCAACAATTCTTTTCCCGTTATTCTGTTCCTTCCCCTGCTATTATCATTTTTTCCAAGCTGCGCTATCAGATATGCAGCCAGATTATAGGTCTGTTCTCCCTGTTCTATCTCGCTAAATCTTGCAAGTTTTCGTTTTACCGTATTACTGAATGGCGACGCTTTTACTACAAGTGGTTTTATCGTAATAGAAAAATACCCTAACAGCTCTGCATCTTCTGATGATAAAACTAAATATGTAACCGCCTGATGCTTTTTCGCAAATTCAATGGACTGCCGTTTCAGAAAACGCTCAACATCCAGATTCAAAGGACATGAAAACTCAGAAAGAAGCTGATACAGTTTATTCTCTCCAAGTTTCCTGTTATCATCCCTTAAATATTCACGAATATTCAATATTATAAAATTATTCACTGGCTGCATCCATGTTCTTCCTTGTATTCATAAACTTTGCTATTTCGTCCGCTCCCTGCAGATAGGTTACATTGATTGGAACACGAGGGGTTTTGTCATTGGCAGACGCTTCGATTGCATCCGCAAACTTTTCCACCTGTTTTTGGCCTGATATGACAAAATTCTTTGTAATGCTTGAAGTTGCCATAGAAACACCTCCCTGTGATTCAGTAAGAATTTTTAATGATTACTCTCTGAGAAAAGAATTCTCTTTTTGTTTCTATTTTATACATCCATTCAAAGTATTGCAATTAACTTTTTATAAAATTTCCATGCTTTCTCTTTTCCTCTTCATAGAATTTCAGAAACTTCTCACGGTCTTTTGCAAAAAGCTTCTCCAATTCATAAGACAACGAAAAAGTATCGTACTCACAGAATACATTGGGTATGTATTGATACAATTTGTCCGCAAGTTCTTCCACATGCCCGATGTCAATTGCCGTCATATGGTCAAAAATTTTCTTTTCGGTAAATACCAACAGACGAACCCGGTAAGAGGAACGGCCCTGAATGCCTGCCTGGGCGCAAATCCAGTAAATCTTTTCTCTGGGAATGGCAATGATTTTGCCCATACTGTTCATAAGAAGCAGGTAGGACGGCAAAAGCATCACCCGGTCTCCCCAGGGCTCTTCTCCCTCTTTAAATTTCTCCATATATTCAAACACCTGGATGTTTCCTTCCCGGACCTCCCGGTCTATCCGCTCCCCAACTGCCTTTTTCGTATCCTCCTCAAAGGGCAGGATTAAGATTTTTCCATCTGCCCTGCCCCGCAGAGAACCGATCAGTCCTATCACTGTAAAAATCAGCATCAGCCCTGAAAAAATAAAGAAGCAGACCACCAGTGTTCGGCTGCGGCTGTCCGCAAGGTCAATGGCATCTTTTAAAACAACAACTAAAACCGTCATTATACAGACATACACAAACAGCAGCAGCAGAAAAAGCCTCCGGTTCCTTCTGCCTGCGGCTCTGGCCTCCTGTTCGATAAATCCCTGGTTCATATTATGCTCTCCTTTCCGTATCGTGTTCTTTGAATGTTATTTTATCATAAAACAGGGGAGGTGAAAACAGGGATTTTTACACTTAAAGACCCACGAAAGCAAAAAAGCCCTTTGACGCACAAACCGGCCGGCATTTCTGTGAAATATTACTCCGGCTGAAAACGCCCGAAACATAAAACCGCTGTCAGCGCAGTATGGGATAACCGCAGTAATCCAGTACCAGTTCACTGAACATGGCATTGGCCCAGGAAAACCATTCTCTGGTATACTGCTTATCATTATTTACATGAAAGCTTTCATGCATCGCCCCTGTCCCCCCGTCGGTTTCGGCAAGCATGCAGAGCATCTCAAGTTTCTTCTCTTGCGTCCTGGCGGTAAGTCCTTCCATCGCCAGGGCAATGGGCCAGATATGGTTGATGGGCGTATGGGAGCTTCCAATGCCCCTTGCTTTACTGCCGACATAATAATAAGGATTTGCCTCGCTTAAAATCATTCGCCTGGTCTGTCTGGCAACTTCTTCTTTTTTCCCCCTGTATCCCAGATATTCCATGGACAGCAGGTTCGGAACATTTGCATCATCCATCAGGCAGAACTGGCCGTATCCGTCGGTTTCATAGGCATACACTTCCCCGAATTCCTCTGTCTTTGTAATTCCATAAGTCTCAATCCCTTCAAAAATCTTTTCTTTTACTCCTGCCGCTTCTCTCTGAAGCTCCCGGTCTTTTAAAACACTGCCTGCGATTTCTTCCAGATACCCCAGAACTACCGCCGCAAACATGTTGGAAGGCACCAGATAACCGTAAGTGCAGCCATCGTCACTGGGACGGAACCCCGACCAGGTCATGCCAATCCCGGATTTCACCAACGGGCCTTTTCCCTCTCTGGACAAAGTATCGGTAAAGTATGTATTCTGCCGGATAAAACGATAGGAAGATGCTTCCTCATGGCTTTGCTCGGTACAAAAAACCTTTAAAATCTCTTTTGCCCCTTTCCGGAAAAGTGTGTCAAAATGGTACGTGCAGCCCGTATTTTTCCAAATCAGATAGGCAAACTGCAAGGGATAACACAGAGAGTCCGTCTCATATTTCCGCTCCCAGACCCAGCCGTTTTGCCCTGTGATGTCCCGTTCCCAGCAATGACCGTTCTCCTCCTCATTAAATGCATTGGCGTAAGGATCAATTAAAATGTACTGAAACTGGCGTCTGGACAGTCCGGTCAGCAGCTTTGTCAGCGCCGGATCATTTTTCGCTGCAGGCAGGTAAGGCCGAAGCTGCGCGGCAGAGTCCCGCAGCCACATGGCAGGAATATCCCCGGTAATCACGTAGGTTGTGCCGTCAGACATGATTTTTACGGTTCGTTCCAGCGTATCGGTATAACAATTTTGAAAGATTTGAACGATTTCAGGATAATTTTTCAGTTTCTCCTGGACGGTCAGAAGGATTTGATTTATGGAAGAATATTGCTGTTTTAACATTGATAGAACCCCTTTCTTTGAATACATCTGCCAGAACGCATTTTTCAAACACGCTCTCATATTACAACGAACGTTTTATATACAGACAGAACTATCGGTTCTCTTAGCTCCTGACAGTGTTTTTTATCATAGCATGGTTCCTGTAAAACGGCAATCCATCTGGAATATGGAACCGGAATATGTCCACTGAAAGTAGGAAAATTCTACCTCGAAACGGCGGGTGCAGTATACTTTTTTAATACGGATGAAAATTTTTTGAAAAAGGTCTTGTTTGTGACGCGGCGTAATGATTTATAATACATAACAGGAGGCAGACAATTATGGCAAAACACAGAAGCATCCCCCCTGGGTTCATGACAGTTGGCGAGGCTGCAAAGAAAATAGGAGTTACGGTCCGTACATTGCAATACTATGACAAGGAAGGCTTGTTATCCCCTTCGGCAGAGAGTGAAGGAGGACGCAGGCTTTATACAAATAAAGACTTGGTTATGCTTCATCAAATTATATCTTTGAAATCATTGGGATTTTCTTTGGATGATATAAAGCATCGCTTAATTTCTTTAGAAACACCCTCTGATGTGGCAACCGCCCTTACCGAACAGGCAGACAGCATACGTGAGAAAATAGAACAACTAACCGCTTCTTTGACAGCAATTGAACAGTTAAAAGAAGAAGTGCTGCAAATGCAGACAGTCAATTTTAAGAAGTATGCAGATATTATTGTGAATCTGCATATGAAAAATGACTCTTACTATCTCATTAAGCGGTTTGATGACGATACGCTTGACCATATCCGTAATCGGTTTGATAAGGAAAGCGGTTTGAATTTTATGGATAGATTTAACTGTTTGAGCGATGAAATGATAGAACTTCAAAAGGCAAACGTATCCCCTGAAAGTGAAAAATGCCAACGGGCTGTAAAAGAGTATTGGGAATTGATCACGGAATTTACGAACGGCGATATGAGTATGCTTCCGAAATTAATGGAAGTCGGAAACATTGATACCGCTTCAAATGCCTGGGAAGAAAGACAAAAAATTGTAAACGGCTATTTAGAGCCGGCGTTGCAAATCTACTTTTCAAGACTTGGAGAAAATCCCTTTGAGGAGGTGGAATGATGAACAGTGCAATACAAGTTCGTGGATTAAAGAAAAGCTATGGCAGCAACATTGTTCTTGGCGGACTTGATTTTGACATTGAAAAAGGAGAAACTTTCGCTCTGCTGGGTGTAAACGGCGCAGGAAAAACCACAGCCCTTGAATGCATTGAGAATTTGAGAAAATATGACAGCGGTACAATTACAGTAAATGGGAAAATGGGGATTCAGCTGCAATCATCCTCTTTACCTGCCCATATCAAACCGATGGAGGCTGTCAGATTATTTGCAAAATGGAACAGAGCAAAGATTGATTTCATGATGATTAACGCTCTTGACATAAACGAAATTGAGAAAAAACAGTACATTCAACTATCCACAGGACAAAAAAGGCGATTACATCTTGCTCTTGCGCTTATCGGTAATCCTGATATTATTTTTCTCGATGAGCCCACTGCAGGGCTTGATGCCCTGGGCAGGGTTTCACTTCACCAGCAAATTCGCAAACTCAAATCACAAGGGAAAACGATTGTTTTGGCAAGTCACGATATGGCAGAAGTGGAAAGCTTATGTGACCGCATTGCAATTTTGAAGCATGGGAATATTGCCTTTTGCGGCACAGCGGCAGAACTGACTGATAAGATTGGGAAAAAGTATTTTATCCATATCAAAACGCAGCAGGGGAACAGCGTTTTTGAAACAGATAATATTGAAGATACTCTGATTTCCCTGCTTCATGATTTGAAGCAAAAAGAAATTCATATTTTGGATATTAAAGTTGACCGCGGTACACTGGAACAACATTTTATCGAAATGGCAAGGAGGGAAACAGAATGAATGGTTTTTTATATGGTGCAGTCTTACAGTGGAAATTGGATATACGAAGTAAGTCCCTCTTAGTTACCTGCTATATCGTTCCGCTTATTTTCTTTCTTCTTATGGGCGGTATTTTTACTTCCGTTATGCCCAAAATGAGAAGTACACTGATACAATCTATGATTATAATGAGTGTTTCAATGGGGGCATTTATCGGATTACCGCCGTCGTTGGTGGAAACTTATGGAAGCGACATAAAAAAAGTTTATAAAGCAAACGGAGTACCTATCTGTTTAGGGCTTATTACAATGTTCCTTTCAGCATTTGTTCATCTGATGATTACCTGTGTTGTGATCGCGCTGCTTGCCCCTGTTCTGTTTGAAGCAGCTTTGCCGATACAACTTCCGTTTTTCTTTCTTGCACTTGCGATATACATGATTGTGTCGTTAAGCATTGGGAGTGTTTTAGGATTGACGGTAAAAAATCAAGCGAAACTGACGATGACAGCGCAATTATTGTTTTTGCCCTCTATTATGCTTTCGGGAATTATGTTTCCCATTGAGCTTCTACCCGATTTTCTGGAAACGATAGGACTAATTTTCCCGGCCTCCTGGGGATACCGATTGATGTTGGATCATGGATTTTGTTTTGAAAATCTATGGTATCTAATCTTTATCTTTTTTGCAGCGGTAATTGTATGTGGAATAGTTTTGAAAAAACAAAAAGCAAAATAGTCTGGAGGGAAAAGTTTTGGGCAAAACACAATGGATGCTTTGCCCTGTCCTGCGGCAATAAAATCCGGACAATGATACAGGAAAATACTCAAACATGCGTAAAAGAGCTTACTAATCGGCAGCGGTTTATGCGGAAGAAAAACATACAGTATAATGACATGGCAGCCAAAACTACATATCCAAAGCAATGCCGAATCATCAGCAGAGCATTATTTCCTCCGTCCCGTAAATAGATTCCTGTATATAAGTAAACAGGCGCCTTTCCCTTGCCAGCTGGTAAAACACCTGGCTTGTATTCAGGTTAAACTGCGGGTTCCAGGGATATGCGGACAAATCTACGCTGTCAAAGCATTTCTGCTGATTGACTTCTAGGGTTTCTATCTGCCCGGCTACCCGACCGTACACGGAGCGTATTCCGGCTCCCTGCCTTTCTTTGGGCTCTTGATTGCCCTGGCCGCAGACTGACGGTTCTCTGAACTGATTTTTTTGCCGGTTGTCAAAGGGCTCCTGGCAGGAGTTGGCTTCCAGAACCCAGAGCAGGTACTGCGCATACCCCCGGGGAAGAATTGCCTCCGCAGGAATATGCAGTTCTCTTTTCTCAGAAGCCCGCACCCGGTTAACCAACCGGCCCACCATATCGGGGGACACCAGAAGGAGGCTTTGAATGGCCGGCATGGTAATTCTCGAAGGTTCCTCGAAAGGCATAATTTCCTCCCTTTAATTTTCCGCGCCCCGCAGCCGTTCCACCAGTGATTCTTTCGAAAAGCTCTGCAAAGACACAAGGGCAATCAGAAGCGGCGCCAGAGCCAGCACAGCTGCGTAAGCAAGGGACGCCCCGACAGGAAACCGGAATGCCATATAAAATGCGCCGTTTTGATACAGCAAATGACATAAAGCGTATCCGCAGAGACTGCCTGCAGTCATGGTAATTCCCAGGGTTATCAGCACCAGAAGCATACTTTCCCCTAAAACCATGCTTCGGATCTGCCCTTTGCCCATGCCGATGGATTCCAGCATGGCAAGCTCCTGTCTGCGGGTTACAATATTGGTAATCAATGTATTCATCATGCTCAGAATGCTGAACATCATAATGAAAATGGCCAGGCCGCTGATGGCCCCAAACATCCGCTCTGCGTTCTGTTTATAGACAAGCCTGCGCTCTGCCAGAGTCTCCAGACTCAGCCCCGGGATTTCCCCAATCAGCTCCTCCAGTTTTTCCCCTACGGCTGTTTCTTTCTCCGGGTTTACAGAAACCAGAAGGTTCGAATTTATACTCCCGGCAGACCGCAGCTTTAAAATTGCCTGCTCCGGCATTAAAAACCAGCCTTCGCACCCATTTTGATCCAAAATGTACTGTCTGCTTAAGCAGCCCAGAATCGTGACCTCTTTCTCCGCCATTTTGCTGCCGTCATAATAATGGAACACAACCTTTTCTCCCGGTTCAAATTTCCAACCGTAAATTTCTTCCACCAGGGCATTATCCAACGTAAGAATGTAATCGCCGCTCATCAATTTGCCGTAATCTGCGCTTCCCTCTTCCAGATAGGCGCCGATTTCTCTGATTTCTTTGTCCGTTATGGGGGCGGCATAATTATTGGAGCCATATTCATCTCTTTTGGGATAATCAAATCTGAGCCCGAAATTTTTAATCTCCTTCACCTGTTTCACCCCGTCCCAGGAGGATAGTTCCTGGATCAGACTCTCATCCATGGGCTCCTCAACCTGCATGCCGCTGATTCCATATTGATTCAGTTCAATGGCTGACGCCGCATAACATATGTTAAACTCCGCCTCTGCAAAGTATCCCTGTCTTGCATACTGCTCTTTATCATAAGAGGACATATAGGCCGCCGCCGTCATAAACAGAATTCCGCCCAGTCCCAGAGACACCATGGTAAGAACTGTTTTTTTTCTGTTTCTGGAAAAATTCATTCTGCCAAGCCCCAGAGGCGTAAGGCTTCGGCACAATTTCGGATTCGAGGATTTTTTCATTGTGTCCTTGGGCATATAGCGCAGCGCCTCCATGGGAGAAACGGCTGCGGCAATCCGGGCCGGCTTGCGGACAGAGCCGATGGTGATTAGATAGACAGACGCTGACACCAGAACCATCACCTTTAAAGTATTTCCCGGATGAAATCCATCCGGTACCATAAAATATCCTGCAGCCGCGCCAATCACAATTCCAATGGGCGCTGAACGCACAAACAGCATCCTGCCCTCCAGAGAAACAAATTTTCTTATCTGCTTTTTCGTCATGCCGATGGTGCGAAGCTGCCCGAACTGATGGATTCTTCCAATGACGGAAAGGTAAAACACGCCGTAAACCACAAGAACACTGGCTAAAAGAATCACAAAGCCCACCAGTCCGTAAAGGATCAAAGACTGCATATTTATAGAACGTGAGTCCAGAAAGGCTTTGGAGGGATTTACATTTTTCCGCTCAATTCCCGCTGCCGCGCCAATGGAATACATCAGCTCTCTGCATTCCCCGGCAGACATAGCTTCGGCGTCCTTAAATCTTGCATACACTTCGTAAGGCGCATCTTTTAACTGACTGCCTTTTTTTGCATAATCCTCTGAAAAAAATATGGAAAACTGTTTTGCTTCTTCCGACCCTTTTAAAATGCCGGATACGGTAAAACGTTCGGTATTTCCATCATAAAAAGGAAAGGTCACTTCACTGCCGGGCTTAAGGTCCGCCCCCATCTTTTGAAGCAGCCCTTTTGGAACTGCAATTTCCTGCTCCGTCTGAGGCATTCTTCCGCTCTCCAGTTCTCCGATGCGGATTTTGTCAGATAACTGGTTCACATAAAAAGGCATCACATCATATCCGTCCAGTTCTGTAAGCACCCCGGTCTTTACCTGAATCTGAGTTTCGATCCGCTCCTCATTTTTCAAAATTTCCACCTGCTGCCCGGTCAGGTTATAGTAGCCTGCCTGCTGCCTGTGGGAAAGTTCATTCTCTGTTTTCTGTTTCTGGCCTGATGCAAACATCAGAATTGCCGAAAGCAGCGCTGAAGCCAGTACAATGGTAATTGTAACAAAAATATTCCGCATACGGCTTGCCCTCAGGCTTTCTTTTGCCATGGACGCGATCATTTTCCCTGCCGTTTTTCTGTCTTTCATTTCTCTCTTCCTCTCTTCTTTGAAAATCTTATGCCAATCTCCGCATTTTGCTGAAATACTTCTTATACGCAGATTTTTCCATCTTCAATCCGGATTTTCACATCCGCCTTCTGGGCAATCTCAGGATTGTGGGTGATCATCACAATGGTCTGATGAAATTTTTCACTGGTCATTTTCAGCAGATCAATGACCTTATCGCTTGTGCGGCTGTCCAGATTTCCGGTGGGTTCATCTGCCAGAATAATGGCCGGCTTGGAAACCAGGGCCCTGGCAATTGCCACCCGCTGCTGCTGTCCGCCGGAAAGATGACTGGGATAATTGGAAAGCTTTTCTTCCAATTCCAGAAAATGCACCGCCTCTTCCAGAAATTTCCGGTCCTCCCGTTTTCCGTCCAACCGGACCGGCAGCACAATATTTTCGTATGCCGTCAGATAGGGAATCAGGTTGTAATTCTGGAAAATAAACCCAATCCGCTTCCTTCTAAACACTGTAAGCTGTTCTTCTGTCATCTCTCCAATATTCTTCCCTTCCACTTCCACGCCGCCGGAAGTGGGATGATCCAGTCCGCCTAAGAGATTCAGCAGCGTAGATTTTCCGCTGCCGGAAGTTCCGATAATCGCTGCAAACTGTCCTTTTTCCACTGTCAGATTTACATCATCCAATGCTTTCACCAGGCTTTCCTCTCTGCCGTAATATTTTTTTAAATGAGATGTTTTCAAAATCATAATCGTCCTCCTGTAATCTTCATCCGCTGCTTTTCAGGGGATGGCTGTTCTTATCAGACATCCGGAGCTTACCGCCCGTCATCTGAATCCATCTTACCCCATCTGAAAAAATATACAATAAGCGGCGCAGATTCTAACATCTACGCCGCAAATTCTAATACGTTGGAAATTATGAAATTGGGATAGGGACAACATCCAGTATTGCCCATTCTATGGCACCGGAATTAAAATTTTCAGAATAAATTTCTCATTTTCCCTTCGGGCCGTCAGCTGACCGCCATATTTTTCCGCTGTTTTCTGCATATTGGAAATGCCGAAGCCGTGCAGAAATTCATCCGGCTTGGAAGTGCGCCGGTTCTTTTCTCCGGCTTGGGGCATACAGCAGTTCTCAATGAGCACCGACACAAAGTTCTGCAGTCTGCCTGCCTTCAGCAGAATCGTCCTCTGCTCCCTGGGCAGTTTCTCACTGGCTTCCATGGCATTGTCAATTCCATTGCCGAATAAAGTGCTTAAGTCTAACGGCTCTATAAAATCAATTCCGTGAAACTCCACTGCCGCTGAAAAATCAATCTGCTTTTCCCTGGCCTTTTCTGCCTTATCCTTAAGAATAACGTCCAGAAACTCGTTTCCAGTGTGAACATAATTCTCATAATCGGCAATCTGCGAACGAAGCTTGCCTGCCATCTGTCTGGCAGCCTCCGACTCCCGGCTGTTTTCCAGTACCAGAAGATGATTTTTCATGTCATGGTAAATGGCCCGGACCCGCTCTTCTTCTTTCATTTTGTCCTGATAATATTCCTGCTGCATCTTAAGGGCCTTAAGCTGATAGGCGCTCTGCATGGCGCTGCTCATATAGGACACAAGGCAGACGCTTCCCAGTGAGGAAAAAATACAGGCCCCGCACAATGGATAAATCACTGTGGAATCTCCTGTGGTAAAATAAATTGCCGTAAAACACCCAACGGTGGATGCCAGAATCATGGAATCCACAATCAGCCACATGTTTGCTGTCAGATTCAGGCGAATCTCCCGGATAGGCTTTCTTAAAAAATAATAAATACCAATCCAAAACAATAGACGCGCCAGACAGGCCGTTGTATAGATACCTGCCTCTGCCAGACGGATGGAGTCGGTCCAGGCCTCATATTCGGCAGGAGGATTTACCACCGCAAAAAAAATCTTACCGGACACATCATACATCAGAAAGTTAATGGAAATTAAAATGGGATAAAAAATAAAAACAGCCGTCAGTTTCTCCATCAGCTTTCCCTGATGAAACACAGCCAGAAAGAGCATCAGCCCCAAAAGAGACAGCAGAATGTTCGCAAGATCATGGGTGTAGATAATCACATTGGAAATGTAACCGGATAAGTACAGAGCCAGAATGCGGACCGCAGGATGCTTCCGCAGGGGAATAAAAATATGCAGCAGCCACAGAAACAAAATCAGATATGTCACTGTAAACGTAAAAGATCCAAATCGAAACAAATATATCACAGCATATCCCCCCAGTACTCCGTCATTTTCATCATAAATTCTTTCCGTCTGGGTTGGCTGACTGGAAGACGCTCTCCGGTATTTAAAATAATTTCTAACCCTTCCACTCCCTTCACAAAAGCCATATTTACCACAAAACTCTGATGGCACTGCACAAACTGGCGCCGGGCGCAGAGAAGGGCAGACACCTCCTTCATATTTTTATAAATTATCTGGTTCTGCCCTTCGAAATGCAGCATCACATTCCGCTTGTCTGTCTCTGCATAACTGATGTCTTTATACAATGCTTTATATCTGCCTCTGTCATTGACAAAGCTCAAATAGGGTTCTTCTTTTCCCTGATAATGCTCAAAATAACGGTCCAGCTCCATTTTCAGCACACCGTATTTTACAGGTTTTAACAAATAATTGACGGCGCGGTATTCATATCCCTTCCACACATATTGTTTCAAAGAAGTGAGAAAAATAAGTCCCACGCTGCTGTCCATTTTCCGGATTTCCTCAGCGGTTTTCAGGCCGTTTAATTTTTCCATTTTAATATCCATAAAAATCAAATCATACTCCGGCCTGTATTCCTGCAATAGTTCGCTGCCGTCATGATAGATAAAAAAGCAGAATTCCCTGCCGGTTTCGGCAGCATATTGCTGAAGCTTCCCTTGTAACTCCCCAATCAGAGTATCCTCATCATCGCAAATTACTATTCTGAACACTTCTGTACTCTCCTGTTGCCTGTATTTTCAGAACTTTACTGCTACTTGGAAGAATCGCCTTTCTCCAGGTAACGCATCTTGTTGTCTGTTGCAGAATCCTCCTGAAAAGTTGCAAATCCCGCCCTCTCCAGATTATTCTGTTCCCGATAACATTTCTGGCAAAGATGTCCGAACGTAATGGGAACTCCGCAGTTGGAACAGTGCAGGGTATCCAGACGTTTTTCCTCCTCCTTATACTCGATTCTCCCCTCTGTAATCCATCTTTTCACCAGTCTGCGGGGAATATCAAAATGATCTGCCACCTGATATTCTGTTACGTCTTTGGAACGAATATAATCTTTCACCTGAGAAAACAACTGATTTTCTTTGCATGCAGGGCATAATTCATCTTCGTAATCCAACGGAAGAGCCCCCCGGCATATTGAACAGAATTTCATATTTTCAAATAATAATGATGAATGTTCCAAATTAACACTCCCTTTCTATTTTTTCCTGATACTGTATCCAAAAGTTCCAAGAACCTGAGACAAACCAAAATATTCTCCGTGAGAATACACAATAGGTTCCGCCTGATCCAAATGGAATGCGCCTTTCGCATCCAGATAGGATTCCGATATGTGGACAGCCTTTACTTCTGCCAGAAACATATGGTGAGAACCCAGCTCCTGGCATTCTGTCACCACACACTCAATATTCACCGGACTTTCCCCAATCAGGGGCGCCAAAACCTTAGATGCTGCCTGTCTCGTCAAATGCAGCTCCTGAAACTTATCGATCTCTCTGCCTGACTTCACCCCGCAGTAATCTGTAGCAAATGCAAGCTCTCTGGTGGTCAGATTAATCACAAACTCCCCCGTCTCTTTTATCATATGATAAGAATGCCGTTCCGGCCTTACCGAAATGTATACCATAGGAGGATTCGTGCATATGGTTCCCGTCCATGCCACTGTAATAATATTATCCTTTCCCGCCCTGTCCCTTACGGTCACAAGCACAGCCGGCACAGGATACACCATATTTCCCGGTTTCCATTCCTGTTTGGAATATTTTTGCTCCAACGCTTTTTTGCTGGAACTCTTTTGGTTCGGATTTCTATGTATTCCGCTGCTTTTCACAGCCTTCGCTCTTCTGTTTTTCTGATGATTCCCTGGTTTCTTCCTGTTCCCGGACATATTATTTCTCCTGAAGGGCAAGCATCAGCGCAGGAATTAACTGTTTCTTCCTGGACACTACCCCTTCTAACCAGAGACTGTCTCCCCGGTCTTTAGCATGGCCGTGAAACGCCCGTTCCGCCGCTTCTTTGGCTGACTCTCCCACAAAAATCAACTCAGAACTTTCCTCCAGTATATTTGTCAGCATCACATAAACCATATCCAGGTTCCGTTCGCTGCGCACCTGTTCAATATAGGGCATTAATTTCTTCTTCACTACCTGCAGTTCTTCCTCGCTCATAGCGCTGAGCTGCCCAACGCCGAATTCCTCTTTCTCGGCAGAGAAGGTTTTGAAATCCTGAAATAATATTTCTTCCGCAGACTTAGCTCCGAAATTGCTGCCTGCCTGAAACATCTTCTTGGCATGATCTTCAATGGTAATTCCGGCCAGTTCTGCTAAGGCCTCCGCTGCCTGCCTGTCCATCTGGGTACAGGTGGGAGAACGGAACATCAAAGTATCTGAAATAATTGCGGAGCATAAAAGCCCTGCAATATTTGGAAGGATATCCACGCCCTGCTCCTGATACATCTGATAAATAATCGTAGAGGTGCACCCCAGGGGCTGATTCCGGAAAAATACAGGAGAAATCGTCTCCAGGCTTCCTAACCTGTGATGATCGATGATTTCCAGAATCTCTGCTCCGTCCACACCGTCTACCGCCTGGGTCTTTTCATTGTGATCCACCAGAATAATCTGCTTCCGCTTCATATTCAGCAAATTTCTGCGGGAAATCATTCCCACGTATTTTCCTTCCTCGTCAAGCACCGGAAAATCCCTGTGCCGCTCTTTGGACATAATCTCTCTTACATCATCTACATATTCCTCGGTTTCAAAGGTCACCAGATTCTCCCGCCGCATGAAATATTTCACAGGCATACTCTGGTTAATCAGCCTTGCCACTGTATAGGTATCATAAGGAGTGGTGATAATCACGCACCCTCTGTCCTCTGCCAGTCTCAGAATTGTTTTGGACACTTTGGCGTCCGAACAGACAATAATACAGCTTGCATTCATCTCAATGGCGCAAAGCTGCACCTCATACCGGTTGCCCAGAATCACCATATCGTCGTCTTCAATATATTCTTCCATCAGTTCCGGACTTTCCGTGGCTGCCACTACCTTGCCTTTGATAAAATATCCATGGGCATTCCCGGTAAGCACTTCCCCTTCCAGGGTTTCTGCGATATTCTTATACTGGGTTCTTGCCTTCGCCAGAATCCGGTTGTCATATACATCCATGTAGGAAGTGGCAATGTCTCCTGTGATAATCAGACCTTCCAAAAGCCCGGTTCCGCTTGTAATAGGCAGGGTAACCACATTCTGGGCTTTCATCGTCTCCCAGGCTGTTTTCAGGGAAAGATTACTGCTGATACCGGTAGTTTTGCGGATCTCAATATCCTTTACCTGGGCTCCCACATCGGCCACATACGCCGGAGAAGGAATCCCAAAATGCTCCAGTACATACTTGCTCTCTTCGTTGATCTGACCGGCGCGCCTGGCTTCATATCTGCCTTTTCCTACTTTATTTTTTAATTCTGCATAAGCTATGGCTGCACAGATGGAATCTGTGTCAGGATTCTTATGCCCAATCACCCATACGCTCTTTTCCTTTTCCATTCAATTCCCTCTAACACTCTGTTTATTCTTCCTGCAGCTGCCTGTTTGCTGCCCGTTCTGCAGTTTCGCTGTCTAAAAAATACCAAACAGATGGCCTGCAATTCCCAAAATTCCCACAAGATTGACAGCGGCCAGCACAATCGCGGCGCGAAAACAGCCCTTCATCATCTTCATACTGCGCCTTCCGTCCATCTCTACGGTCTCAATCTCCCGCCGGAGTTCTTCTGTTAACGTCTGTATATTTCGGTAACATTTTACATTTTCATTATGGACTTTTTCATTAATCTCGGCTTTTACCAGATCTAATTTCTCAGAAACTCCGCTTTGGGTAAGCTCGGCCACTTCTTCCAGGCCATTCCTTACTTCTTCCAGTTTTTCTGAAAGCTTTCCGGTTTCGCTGTGTACTGTATCCAGTTTCCCGGTGATATGCGCTGTTTCGCTCTGGACGGTTTCCAGTTTTCCTCCGGTTTCCGTTCTGGAGCTCTCCGCCGTTTTTAAGATTTCTGCGCCGGTATCCTTTAATTTATCTGAAAGTTCTGACAGCAATGCTTTTAACGCATCCGTCTGCTCATCAGACTTCTTCTCCACAACAGCCGGAAAACTCTGAAGCTTCTGGTCTACAGCTTCTGAAACATTCTGCATTCTCAGATCAACTACCGCATGCATGTCATGCATTTTCTGGCCTACCAGCTCAGAGACATTCTTCATATTCTTTCCCACTGATAACGACAGTTCTTCCATTCTGCTGTCCACAGTATGGGATACTTCTCCCATTTTCTGGTCTACGGTCTCCGTCATATTCTGCAGCCTGAACTCCACTGCTCCGGTAACATCCTCCATTTTCTGATCTACCGTCTCAGAAACATTCTGCAGCGAGCGGTCTACGGTTCCGGATACCTCCTGCAGATTCTGCTCTACGTTCTCCGTCATATCCTGGATTCTGTGATCTACGGTTCCTGTCACATCCTGCAGCGCCCGTTCCACGTTCTCTGACATATCCTGAACCCGGTTGTCCACTGTGCCTGTCACATCCTGCAAAACCCGTTCCGTATGCTCTGACAATTCCTGCAAATTACTGCCCATCTCATCCGTTCTTGCAGAAATCTTTTCATCCAATGTCTGAATCTCACGATTTATAAGATGATCCATCGTTTTGATTTGTTCATCAAATCTGGAAATTATGGTATCAATCTGTTTCTGTACGCTTTTCACAAGCAAATCTGCTTCCTGCTGCTGAACCTCCAGCTCGCCCTGAAGCTTCCTGGCCTGCTCTTCCCGTTCTTCCACCACTTCCTGAAGCTCATCTGCCTTATTTTCTTTGGTTACCAGGATGCTTTGAAGCTGTTTCGCTTTTTCTCTGAATTCGTCAATCTGCTTCAGCAGAAAATCATCCTGCTGCATTCTGCTTAAGATTTTTTCCCGCTCCGGGTCCTGTTCTTTTGTCTTATTCTGCTTTGGCAGCTTATCCATAATATTGCCCATTTTTTCCTCCTGTATCTGACACTCCATCCGGCTCCAAACGGAAGCTCTCTCCTTAGGGAATGCCAGTAGTTCTTTTCAAAGTACAGGCTGTCCGCCATTTTTACTATTGTAGCATTTCAATGGTTGTTTGGCAAGGAGAAAGAATTTCTGAGCCTAAAAGCAGCCTGCGCCCTGCCATTTTCTATGCTTACAGCAGTAATCTTCTGAACCGGGCCGTAAGCATCATTGATTTTTTAATGGCTATCTGTTGAAACATACTTAAAGCTCCGCAAAAATACGGCCCAGAAGCTCCCAGGAAGCGTCCCGCTCCACTTTTTGCTCCGGGGTAAGCTCTGCATAAGGGCAAAGCATGGGATGCTGCCTTGCGCCGTCATCCCGCACAGGCCCGTAACTCCAGTTGTAAAAGGTGTAAAACCGCAGCCACCGCATATGATCCAGTTTGCGGAGCATATCCTGCATGGATTCCGATGTTTTGGCCTCGCAATATTTCTGGTACGCTTTTTTCACTGTAGCGGCGGTAAGTTCCGTTATTGTTTCATCCTCTAAAAGAACACGGATTTTCATTAAAATATGATCCGCAGCCGCTATTTTGGATTCCCGGTGAAAATCGTCCAGCTCCTCCCACCTGAGTGTGGGATAAGCGACAGATCGGCAGAAAATCTCATTAATCATAATTGCCGCCCGGTTCAGTTCCGTGCGCATAATCTGATTTGGCGTGTAAATCTCTTCATTGGTGCCGAAATAAGACACGCCGGGCGCTTTCCGGTTGCTGTGCAGATCAATCTGTCCCCGGAATTTGTAATATCTGTTCAGTCTCCAGAAAATACTCCACCCCTCCGGCTCATCGTCTGTACAGATAATGATCC
Organism: Petralouisia sp.; assembly: GCF_056822245.1. Lineage (NCBI taxonomy): Bacteria > Bacillati > Bacillota > Clostridia > Lachnospirales > Lachnospiraceae > Petralouisia > Petralouisia sp. The sequence continues at coordinate 78,567 of NZ_JBQIOP010000005.1, forward strand.
GGTCTGCCTGTTTCAGAACTTCCTGATGCGCCTCCCAGAAGGCATCATGAAAAATCAGGGAATCTCTGGAATCCGACGTTTCCCCCAGAGAAAACATTTCCTGCAGATGTCTGTGCATGGCGAGAAATTCTTTGGAATCTCCGAAAATGTGGTAAGCCACATGCTGTTTCACGGAAATAACATTGGTCAGTATTGCCCGTTCCAGAATACACCGCCCATAATTTCCAAATCCTATAATTACTATTGTATTTTCATGGCTGCATATGGGCTTGGAACGCCAGTACTGCCTGGCGCAGCAGTCATAGCTGTGAAAAAAATTGATATTTCCGGAAAGGTGATCCTGCCCGTTTGTGGTTCTTGCATAGACCTCCACCGGCAGTTTATGTAAATCAATGGCGCGGCTGTTCACGCCGATATCATTTTCTTTCATCAGAAAAATCTTGCATTTTGCGCCGGTATTTTTCTTGCAGGCCACAATCCGGGCCGGAGAAGCGCTGAGAAACAGACAGGGATAATCCGGAAACTCCATCTGCTCCTCTCTTTTTTCCCCGTAGATAATCACGGCGTCCGGATCTTCTTTATAGATATTTACAGCCAGCGTATTGGATTCCGCGCCGTAATCTGCAAAATAATACCAGTTTTTCTTCCGCTGAAATCCAAGCATGAGAAACGGCAGCCCTTCACTGGTCACAAAGGACAGCACTGCGCCGAATAATGTCACAATAATGCCGGCGGACAGTAAGAGAAACACCACTCCCACTGCATGTCCCAGCGGCGTTACCGGCGTTAAATCTCCATATCCTACCGTTGTCAATGTAACCAGTGAATACCAGAATGCATCGCCGAACGTCCGGATCGTTGCGCTGCTGTTGGAGCATTCAGACAGATAGAGAAGGGTCACCAGGCCCAGATAAACAGCAATCAGAACTGCCGTCAGATACAGATAGATTTTATTTCTTCTTTTCATAAAAATCTACCTCCCACAGCATTATGGAAGCTGGTTGGGGATCTGGTCTTTGTATTTTTCATAAAGCCCCATCAGCTCATTTTTATCTTCTTCCGTAAGCTGGCCCTCCGCCAGTGATTTCAATCCTTCCACATCTCCGCTGGCTGCCATGCCAGCCGCCTGCCTGATATTTTCCGGTGAAATATATTTCTCTGCAATCTGCGATACTTTTTCTACATCTTCTTCGTCCATTTGATTCATAACATCAGAAACTTCTATTTCCTGGCCGTTGATATTGACGGTTGCGCCGATTTGCTGTTCTAAGAGCTTCTTTCCGATCTCGGTGGCGGCTGTCGTCCTGACCTTCTGCAGAATTGCGTCGCGGCCGAGAAAAAGGGCTCCGGCGACTCCAATCAGGATGATGGTGGCGGATAAAAGACGGGTGTGTTTTCTCTTTTTATGGTTGTTGTGCATGGTTGACCTCCTGTGGGGTTTGTGATGAATCATTGGGGGGGTTATGATGAATCATCAGGATTTTTATGATGAATCATCAGGACTCCTCCCAGCTTTCCTCTCTTTGAATAACTGTTCTTTTTGGGGCTGGGTCCCTCCTCATGATAAGCATCAGGACTCCTCCCAGCTTTCTTCTCTTTGAATAATTCTTCTTTATTCAGCTAGGTTTCTCCTTTTGATGAATCATCAGGACTCCTCCCAGCTTTCTTCTCTTTGAATAATTGTTCTTTTTTAAGCTGGGTCCCTCCTCATGATAAATATTACCACATCTTTGGGGAATGGGGTTGAGTAATTTATTAAGATTTCCTGAATTTTTTGGGAGTTTATTTCTGTTCGCTTCGGAAGCGTAGAAAACGTAGATAAAATGAGTAATTGCGGTGACCCCTTTTTTGGCGAAGCCATGTATGGCTGTCCTACGGTGGAAAGTTCAAATCGGAATTTCCTATAAAGGAACATTGAAAGAGACGTGCTTCTACCCGTCCCTTTCCTGTTTACGGCAGGCAAAACAGCTTCCGTTACACCCGCTGCATCCGCTGCACCTTCCTGCTTTTTTATCTTTATATATGCTGATTCCTGCGCATACGGCAATTGCCAACACAACTGCTCCCACCAGAACTGTTCCCATGCTGAACTCCTCCTGTCTATTATGAGAATGGTTATCATTTAAAGTTAGTATATACTAACTTTAAGGAAATGTCAATCCGCATTGAAAAAAACTTCTCATTTGACACTATTTAACCGACGGAGTAATAAATATTCCAGGTGAAGCTTCCTGTGGTTACTGCCGATATAGATTTCAAAGACTGGACAAAATCAGGAGATCGAAACATGAATGAAAAAGAAAAGCTTCTCACCATCGGCCAGTTTGCGGCCATGCATGGAATCAATAAAAAAACTTTAATGTGGTACGATGAAACCGGCCTTTTTAAACCTGCCGCCATCAACCCTGAAAACGGATACCGCTGTTACAATTACCGTCAAAGCCCTCTTTTGGAAACCATTCTGCTGCTGCGGGAATTAGACGTGTCCATCCGGGAAATACAGCAGTTTATGGAAAACCGTTCTGCCTTAAGCCTGAAAAATCTATTGGAAGAAAAAATCGCCGAACTGGATCAAAAACTTCTCCATATGCAGGCCGTCCGCAAAACTTTGTGCAATTACCGCCAGAACATGGTTACGCTGCTGACAATGGATTTATCAGAAATCACCATTGTGAACAAGCAGGAACGCTGTCTTGTTACGGTGGATATCGACAAAGAAACTTCCTTTGAACAGGAAGTGGAGCTGATCACGGCCGCAACCGAAAAATACCGTCTCGGCCGGCTTCACGACGCCTCTTACGGTTCAATGATTCCGGTTTCCAGTCTGCAGAAGGGCAATTACGACGATTACTGCAGACTGTTCATTGAAATTCCCTCTCTGACCCGGCAAAAGGATCTGCATATTCAGCCGGGCGGAAATTATCTGAGGGCTTTTCACAAGGGAAACTGGGAACAGATTCCCGGACGGTATCAGGAGATTTTTGATTACGCCAAAAAACATCGTCTGACACTGTCCGGTTATTCTTATGAAATGGGAATCAATGAAAATGTCATTGAGCAGATGGAAGATTACATTGTACAGATTGAAATTCCAATTCAGGACGCTTAAAAAGTAATGACGCGTCCATTTAGCTGAAACATCCCCCCTTGACTTTACACCCGATGGGCCGTTTCCAATGCAATCTCAATCATTTTGCCGAATCCGGTCTGCCTTTGTTCTGAGGTGAGCTGCTCCGGCTTGTAGATATGATCGGAAACCGTCAGAATGCAGAGCGCTCTCTTTCCTGCCCTTGCAGCATTAAGATAAAGTGCGCCGCTCTCCATTTCCACTGCCAGCACACCCATTTTCCGGAAACAGTCTTTGCTGTTGGGCCGGTCTGTGTAAAATGCGTCCTCTGACAGAATGTTTCCCACTCTGACCGGAGTTCCCAACTCCTTTGCGCTTTCCACTGCCGCGCTTAAGAGGTGATAATCCGCCAGCGGCGCCAAATGGCCCGGACAGTCAAACTGATCCGGATAATCGGACACAATGGAAGCTCCCATTCCGATCACCACGTCCATCACATTGACATCATCCAACAGGGCGCCGGCAGAACCCACTCTGATAATATTGTCCACATCATAAAAATGAAACAGTTCATAAGAATAAATTCCAATTGAGGGCATTCCCATGCCGGAGCCCATTACGGACAATTCTTTTCCCTTATACAATCCTGTGTATCCGAGCATTCCCCGTACCTGGTTTACGCATCTTACCTGCTCAAGATAAGTCTCGGCAATGTATTTTGCCCGCAGAGGATCCCCCGGCATTAGTACAGTTTTTGCAAAATCGCCTGCTTTGGCTTCAATATGCGGTGTTGGTATATTTGACATAGTCTGTTCCTCCTTTTTCTTTTTTATTGAGAACAGGATTTTCTTTCCGTCATCCGGCAAAAATCCCGTCTGAGTGCAAATAAACGGCAGCAGCCATTAAACTGTCAACAATCAAGTATCATTTCACATGCCCGCTGCCTGCAGCGCCATCCCCACTGCAAAAGCCGTCAAACTGGCACAGACGGCAACCGTAAACAGCCCTTTTCCCCGATAAGCGGCAAACAGCGCCGCCGCCACTCCTGCGCAGGCTGTGACAAGGGAACCGGTTGCATAGAACACGGCCGGAACCGTCATGGCTCCCAATACCGTATAGGGAATATAGGCCAGAAAAGAACGTATTGTTTTATTTTCAATTTTCCTGTGGAAAATCACAAACGGCAGTACGCGGATCAGATAAGTCACCCCGAACATAACCAGTAAATAAATCCAGAAATTTCCCGATTTCATTGTTTGCCCTCCTGTATCCTTCCGGCTTCTCTTTCCTGTGAGTCTGCCGGTTTTATCCGTTTCTTACCTTCCGGCTCCGGTTCTGGCTCCTCTGTTTCTATCGGAAAGAAAACTGCCCCTGCTGCGGAGGCGGCCACTGCGCAGATAATAATGGCAAATCCCTGTGAAATATGTCCAAACAGCGGAATGTAAGAAATACAGCAGCTCATAAAAACCGCCAGAATTACCATTTTTAGAATATTCCGGTCTTTCTTCATCTCAGGAACCACAATCGCAATAAACATTCCGTAAATGGCCAGTCCCAGGGCGTCGCTTACGCTTTGCGGCAGAATATTGCCAAGCACCGCCCCGGCAAGTGTTCCCGAAGTCCATCCCAGATAAGGCAGCGCTGCAAGTCCCAGAAAATACCGGCTGCTCACTTCTCCTCTGCGGCTCATTGCTACGGCAAAAATTTCGTCGGTAACGGCAAAACCGAGAACCATCTTCTTTCCTGCCCGAAACCGGCTGTCCACTTTCTGGGACAGGGAAATGCTCATCAAAGCATACCTGAGATTTATCACAAACTGGGAAATTGCTATTTCAATATAAGTCCCTGCCGCCGTTATCACGGTAAGTCCCGCAAACTGCCCGGCAGAAGTCAGATTCATCATGGACATTAAAAGCGCCTCCCACCAGTGCAGGCCTCCGGACACTGCTGCCAGGCCAAAGGTAAAAGACACGGAAAAATATCCGATGCCGATGGGACTGCCGTCCTTAATCCCCTGTACCAACTGTTTCATAATTTTTATCCTCTCGTTTTTATCCTGTCATTCTTATCCTTGATCCTTATCTTTCATTATACTAGATTCCGGGCCCTGCAACAACCAGAAAAATGGTTCTTGCCAAATCTCCCATTTCAGGATATGATAAATAGCATAAAACAAAAAGCGAAAGCGGCTGTTCCATGTTTATGAACTGCCTGTTTGTGCACAAATGCACAGAATGGAGGATACAATGAAGAAAACACAGCGCATTCTGGCAATCCTCGGTATTGTCCTGTTACTGGGACTGTACCTGTCCACACTGGTTTTTGCTTTGCTCGGAAAAGATTTCTTTCCTGTATTTATGGCATCCCTTTTTTCCAGTTTTGTAGTTCCGGTACTGATTTGGGCCTATGGTTTTGTTTACAAATTAATAAAAAAAAGAGCTTCCTCTGAAGCGGAAGAAACAGCATCCTGACATATGGACTGTTCAAAAAGAGGGGCTGCCGGAAAATGGCTAAATCCCCAACCGCTCCTGTAATTTTTCTGTCACAGCAAGCGATTGTATGCGGATTGCATTTTCCGGCAGCCTCTGTGAATTCTTACTCCGCCAGGCCCACGCCCAGGCTTTTCAGTTCTTCCTCTGCCTGTGATTTGGTATGAAACAGAATTGTGGCCATGCCAAGCTCATTGGCTGCAATAATATTGGCCCTGTTATCATCTAAAAAAACACATTCTGTAGGCTCCAGGCCATATTTTTGAAACAGGGATTCATAAATCTCCCGTTCCGGCTTCACCGCCTCCACTTCATAAGAAAAAATGGCTCCGTCCACATCCTCCACAAAAGAAAGCTCCTCAATGGTCTGGGAATACATCCGTCTGGAATAATTGGAAAGCAGATATACGCCGTATCCTAACTCCTGAAAGCTGCGAATCCAGGAACAGGCATAGTCATACTGCTTAATGCAGTTCCCCATATTATTCCAGAAATATACAATCTCCGCCTCGCAGTCCGGCGCCTGATCCACAAAACCCTTCAAAAGTTCTTCGTCTGACATTCTGCTCCGGTCAAATTCATTCCACAGCTGAGACAATACCGTTGCGTTTGCCACCTTTTCATAGACTTCCGGCGAATAACCCAGGGTATCCATATAGCCCCGCCAGTCAAAATCCACCAGAACCTTTCCCACATCAAACACTATATTCTTTATCATATTCTTTCCTTTATTTTCCATTGCGGTAAATAATGTCATCTCTGCCCGGTCCATTTGAAATCATGGTAATCGGGAATCCGATTTTCTCTTCTACAAATTCAATGTATTTCCTGCAGTTTTCGGGCAGATCTTCGTAGTTCCGGATTCCCCGGATTTCGCATTTCCAGCCGGGAAGGGTTTCCAGCACTGGTTTTGCCTGTTCCAGCTTCACGGTGGCAGGAAATTCCGTGGTAACCTTTCCGTCGATTTCATAGCCGGTACATACCGGAATCTCGTCCAGATATCCCAGCACATCCAACACCGTAAAAGCCACGTCTGTGGTACCCTGAATCCGGCAGCCGTATTTGCTTGCCACTGTGTCAAACCATCCCATACGTCTGGGACGGCCTGTGGTCACTCCGAATTCTCCGCCGTCTCCGCCCCGGCGTCTCAGCTCATCTGCTTCTTCTCCGAAAATCTCGCTGACAAAGGCTCCTGCTCCCACAGAAGAAGAATACGCCTTGCAGACCGTAATGATTTTCTTAATCTCATAGGGAGGAATTCCGGCTCCGATGGCTCCGTAAGCTGCCAGTGTGGAGGATGAGGTAACCATGGGGTAAATCCCGTGATCCGGGTCCTTCAAAGAACCTAACTGGCCTTCCAACAGAATATTCTTTCCCGCCTGCACTGCTTCCCAGAGATAAGCGGATGTGTCGCAGACATAAGGCTCGATCATCTGCCGATATTCCTCCAGTTCCTTCAGCAGCTCTTCCGGCTTCAGCAGCGGCTTGTGATAAAGATGCTCCAACAGTACATTTTTCGTCTCGCAGATTCTTTCCGCTTTTTCTTTCAGCCGTTCTTTCTCAAACAGCTCACTGACCTGGAAACCAATCTTGGCATATTTATCGGAATAAAATGGCGCAATTCCTGATTTTGTGGAACCGAAAGATTTTCCTCCCAGGCGCTCCTCCTCATACTGGTCAAATAAGATATGATAAGACATTACCATCTGGGCGCGATCAGACACCAGAATTTTCGGCTCAGGCACGCCTCTGTCCACAATGGACTGAATTTCCCTGCAGAGCACCGGAATATTCAGCGCCACCCCATTTCCGATAATGCTTGTCGTATGATTGTAGAACACACCGCTGGGAAGCGTGTGCAGCGCGAATTTGCCATAATCATTGACAATGGTATGGCCCGCATTTGCACCGCCCTGGAAACGCACGATAATGTCAGCTTCCTTTGCCATCATATCCGTGATTTTTCCTTTTCCTTCGTCTCCCCAGTTTGCACCAACAATTGCATTTACCATTTAAAGTTCCTCCTTTATGTTCCCTTCGGCAGAAGGGAGGCTTTGCTGTATGTCATGAGCATTTACTTCACTATTATAGCGGAAATCCATTCATAAGTAAAATCAATGTTAATTATATTTGGTATAATTATTTCTAATGGGCCACGAAATTTTATCTTTTGCATTGTATTTTTTATTTTTATTCTGTATAATAGGCCAAAATACGCATTAGAAACGGGGCATAGAACTATGACTTACACAGAACTGTTTATTTTTATACTGGAAATTGTCGGCACTATCGCGTTTGCCTCCTCTGGAGCCATAACGGGCATCCGAAAAAACATGGATATTTTCGGCGTCAATGTGCTTGGGATCACTACGGCTGTAGGCGGCGGCTGTGTCCGGGATCTCCTTTTGGGCATTCACCCGCCTAAAATGTTTCAGAATTTTGCATATGTAGGCACCGCCATTCTGACCTCCTGCCTGCTGTTTCTCCTGTTTTACCTGAAAAAAGAGCTGTTGGAAAGCTCTTTTGTGGAGCATTATGAACGGCTGATGAGTTCCTTAGACGCGGTGGGCCTGGGAATTTTCACTGTAACAGGCATCCGCACTGCCATGGCCCTGGAAACCAGTCACATTAACAACATATTCCTTCTGGTTTTTGTAGGCGCCACCACCGGAATCGGCGGCGGCATGATGCGGGACGTGATGGCCGGAAATACCCCTTTTGTTTTCATCAAGCATGTATATGCCTGTGCCGCTTTAATCGGAGCATTTCTGTATATTTTCCTGTACCGGCTGATTCCGGACACCGCCGCCATGCTGATCAGCTCCCTGACAGTTGTGGTCATCCGGCTTCTTGCCGCCCATTACCGGTGGAACCTGCCCCGCATCCAGAAATAATCTGTCTGCAAACGCTTAAGATAGTTTTTTTGCGCATGCAACGGCCAAGGCGCCGGGCCCGATATGGCATGCCACGCTCAGAGACAGGGGATCTACCGTTGTCACCTCAGCCTGAGGAAATGCCTCCTGTACCTGAGCCTTAAATTCCATTGCAGTTTCCCGGTCTTTGGTGTAGGCAATATACAGATGCATGTTCTCTCCTGTTTCATCTTTAAAACGTTTGGAAAAGTCATTCTTAACGGCCTCTATCATAATGTTTTTGGCCTGTTTCACAGTTCTGGCTTTGGCAAAAGCGTCCAGCTTTTCTCCCTGAATCTGAAGCACCGGCTTCAATTTCAGCAGAGTGCCCAATGCTGCGGCGGCAGGCGTAATCCTGCCGCCTTTTTTCAGATAAGCCAGCGTGTCCACCATAATATAAATACTGGAATCGTATTTCGTCTCCTCCAGATAATTCTTGATTTCTGCCGCGCTCTTTCCCTGTTCTGCCAGGACTGCCGCGTCCATAACCGACTGCTTCTGAGTCACGGAAATGCGCTGATTGTTCACCACCTGCACTTTTCCATCATAATCCTGGGACAGCATCATCGCCGTCTCACAGGAGCTGCTCAGGCCGCTTGACATGGGGATATGCACGATTTCGTCATATTCCTCCAACAGCTTATCCCATAAATCTGTAACGGAACCCACAGCCGGCATGGAAGTGGATATTTCCGCATTTCCCTCCAGCTTCTCATAAAACTGCTCCTGGGTTAAATCAATATCCTCAAAAAACGTTTCTCCATTGATGAAAAACGGCATGGGCAGCACATTTATGCCGTATTCTCTTGCCTGTTCCTGGGTAATTCCGCTGTTACTGTCTGTTACAACTGCAATTTTTCCCACCTGAATTGTCCTCCTTTATTGTCTGAAAACATGCGGTTTCATGCATGTTTCTTTCCATTACTCAATCCGCATAATCACATCCATCACCTGGGTATAAGCTTCCTTCAGATTTGCCACGTCTGCTTCCAGGCCCTCATAATTCTCGCTGCGCAGTTTTTCCACTACCACCACGTCTGCATTCATGATTTTTTCCATACCGAGATTGCCGGCCACCCCTTTTAAGGTATGGGCGCAGTGAAATGCGTCCTCATAGCTTTTTTCTGCCACTGCCTGTTCCAGTCCTGCTAAATTCTTATCATCCTTGAACTTTAATAACAGCCGTTTCAGCAGCATTTCATTATTCATCAAACGGTTCAAGGCTTCCTCCATATTCACTCCTGCTGCAGCTAACGCTTCTTTTATCTCCTGATTCATACTGTTTCCTCTCTTTCTTCTACCTCTATTGTTTCAATTTCTTTTCTGGACATACGGAAGCATTCCATAATTTTGGGTGAAAATATTCCGCAGTCTCCGCCCAGAATCATATAATATGCTTCCTCCTTGGAAAAGGAGCGTTTGTAAATCCGTTCGCTGATCAACGCATGATATGCGTCTACCACAGACACAATCTGGGCGGAGATGGGAATTTCATCTCCCTTCAGCCCTTCCGGATACCCTCTTCCGTCATACCGTTCATGATGATATCGGCAGATTTCCATACTTTTCTTATAATCCTCCGGCGTCTGAATTCCTTTCATCATTTTCATGATCTCACAGCCTTTGGACGTGTGGGATTTCATATATTCATTTTCTTCTTTTGTAAGCTTGGCCGGTTTGAAAAGCACATGGTCGGATATCAAAAGCTTGCCGATGTCCCGCAGCGCGGCCAGTTCTGCAATGGCTTCCACATCTTCATCCTTCAGCTTGTACTCCGGATAATGCACCTGCACCTTTTTGCCGATAATTCTGCTGATTTCCCGCACAGTCTGGGTATTTTCATCAAATTCCGGATAATGATGCTCTAAAATATTGCAGACTACGTCGATCATCTGACGGCTGGATTTCTTTAATTTCTCTGCCTGAAGCTTCAAAACGGTATATTGCTTGCGCAACAGCTGATTCTGCTCCTGCACCTTTTCTTCCATGTGGTTTTTATGCTGATACAGAGAAATGTTATTATCCACCCGTTTTCTGACTACTTCCCGGTCAAAGGGCTTTCGGATCATATCTGACGCCCCAAGCCCGATACAGATTCGCTCTGTTTCCACCGACTGCTCCGCCGTCACCACCAGGACAGGAATGTGATCCAGCCATCCTTTTTCCTTCATGATTTCCAGTACTTTATTTCCATCCTCTCCTGACAAATGCCAGTCCAGAAGCACTGCGGCCGTCTCAGCATAATTCTCTTCCAATATCTGCAGAGCAGTTTTTGAATCGGACGCCTCCAAAATCTGATAATCACTGCGGAAAATTTCTGCCAGAATCAGACGGTTGCTTTCCATATCATCCACAATCAACATTTTATGGCGGTTCATACTTTTTCCTCCTTAATTCCGAAATACGCCGATTTCCTTATTGGATAAGCGCACTGTCACATTCTTCACGGAACTGGCCGCAGTCCAGTGCATCCCATTCATCTGCACAACAGTTCCTGCATTCAGGATACCGTACACCACCATCTTTGCTTCATTTGCTTTGCTTCTTTTTTCTTCCAGTTCCCTGGTCCGCTCCACCTGCTGCTCCATCTGCTTGCGCTTAATATAAGTTGCCTGTTCTACTTTCAGGTACAAATCCATTCCGTTCCGCACCTCCGGCGGATACTGCTTCTGAAGTTTCTTGTAGGCTTCCTCAAATATGGCCAGTTCTGACTGGAACTTTTTTAATTTAATTTCAGCCTCTTCCTCCTTCTCAATCATGGCCTTGCTGACGCCGATGGAAATATTCGTCAAAAGACCTGCCCGGTTTCCGATATGATGGGCCTTAACGCCGTTGACTGCCGCTGCTGTTCCGCCGATAATCGCTCCTCTGGTTCCGGAAATGACGATCTCCTTGCCGGCAATCATGTTGCAGTTCATTACATAATTGGCATAAATTCCTTCGTTGGACGTCAGCGACGCTCCCTCAAAAAATTTCCCATGGATCTCTCCTGCTGCTTCAATCACTGCCATACCGCCGCCGGACACACCGTTTTTAATGACAATCCGGCCTCCGCTCTGCAAACGGGCAGATTCCACGTTCCCTTCTACAATCAGTTCGTCTTTGGCCTGTATTACCACGCCGCTTCCCACATTTCCCCGCACCCAGATACTTCCGTTAAAGCGCAGATTGCCGGTGGATATGGTCACTTCATTGACTACCAGAAGGGGCTTTATTGTAATTTCATTATTTTTCAGTTCAATTTTGCCGGATTCCCGGGCGATATAAGTCTTTTTATCCTGAGAAAGCAAAAAGCCCCTGCCTTTGAGCATCTGCTTTTCCTGGCCGCCCTGGGCCGGAAGCTCTGTTCCGTCCACGGTTCGTCCGCCGATTCCCGGCTGCGCCTCATGGTACACGGCAATCACCTGGCCTGCCTGTACCTGCTCAAAATACACGGTATTCTGATAATCAATGGAGCCGTCTTTGCGGATTGCCGGAATCTGGGGAATTCCCGTTCGGAAAAAGAATTCGTAATAACCGTCCCTTCCACGCTCCGGTCGGGTGCCCTGAGCCGCCAGAAACCGTTTCGTTCCCTGCTCCGCCTCTTCTAAATTCTTCTCTATCTCTTTCTGCAGTATTCCAAATACAACGTTTTCTTTTGCCAGAAGCCGCATAATTTCATTTTTTGTTTTGCCGCTTCCTTTTTCTAATGTGACATACGCCTCCATTTTATCCTGGCTGACCGTTACCATACATTCCGTTGCCTGCCTTGCCTGTTCCTCCAGCAGTTCGATCTGAAGATCCCCATTCTGTTCCCGCTCCGCCTGTTCTTTCATCTTCAGACGCATTCGTTTCATTTCTTTTGCAGAATACATCATGCTTTTATAAGCAGACACATCCAGTCCTTCTTCCAGACCCAGGCGAATTTCGCGCATCTGCTGCCAACGGTACAATTCCCTTGCATAAATCGTCACGTCCACACGCCGTTCCAGACCCAGGCGGATTTCACGCATCTGCTGCCATCCAAAATAAATTTTGGCGTAAACCGAAGCGTCCAGACCTTCTTCCACGCCCAGACGGATCTCACGCAGGGATTCTCCCAGAAATTCTTTGATCAAATAAGGGGTGATGTCCGCCTTATGTTCCAGGCCCAGGCGGATTTCTTCTAATTGATCCGGCTCATAGCCTTCCTCTATATAGGAAAAGATATCCACATGCCCAATCTTTGCTTTGCGGATTTGCCGCAGATATCCGGCCTCAAGCTCCTGATGCCTGGACAGGTCTACCCCTTCCTTCAATGCTTTACGGATTTGCCGCATCCGGTCATAGGAAATCTCCGGTTTGGCATAGACAGATACATTCAGTCCCCATTCCAACCCCTTTTTTATTTCTTCCATCTGAAACCAGTCATATTTTACAGAAGTATACCAGGATACATCCAGTCCCTTCTCCAACCCCTGACGGATTTCTTCCATCTGCCCCTTATCGAACCCCATTGCTTCATATTTTCTGATTTGCTGACTGTTCACTTCCTTTTATTCTCCTCTTATTTTTTCATAAACTCACATATTAATTCTATTGTATATTTACGATACTGTCAATAAACAAATCCAATCCAAGACCTGAAAATACTTCTGAACTTTCAAATGGCAAAAGAGACTGGGGAAGTTTCATCTTCCTCAGTCCCTTTTTCTATCTTTAGCAGCCGGGAAACTGCCATCCATGCTCCGTACAAAGAGCCTGTCAAAATTACATCATTCCCATTCCGCCTGCGCCGCCTGCCGGCATTGCCGGCATATCTTCTTTGATATTGGCAACCACGGATTCTGTAGTCAGTAATGTGGAGGCTACAGAGGTTGCATTCTGCAATGCGCTTCTGGTTACTTTTACCGGGTCCAAAATTCCTGCTTCTACCATATTTACATATTCTTCCTTGGTGGCATCAAAACCAACGCCCGGATCGGATTCTTTCACTTTATTGATGATAACGGCTCCTTCCAGACCTGCGTTTGCTGCAATGTAGAACAATGGAGATTCTAACGCCTTCAAGATTACCTTAGCGCCTGTCTTTTCATCTCCGTCCATGCTCTCAGCCAAAGCTGCAACTTCTTTGGCTGCATGGATATATGCAGAACCGCCGCCTGCAATAATACCTTCTTCCACAGCTGCCCTGGTGGAATTCAATGCATCTTCCATCCGAAGCTTGCTTTCCTTCATCTCTGTCTCGGTTGCTGCGCCTACACGGATCACTGCTACGCCGCCTGCCAGTTTTGCAAGTCTTTCCTGCAGCTTCTCCTTGTCGAATTCAGAAGTGGTTTCTTCAATCTGTGTACGAATCTGCGCAACTCTCGCTGCAATTGCTTCTTTATCTCCTTCACCGTCTACGATAATGGTGTTTTCTTTCTGAACCTTCACAGATTTTGCGCGTCCTAACTGATCCATTGTGGTTTCCTTCAGCTCCAGACCTACTTCTTCAGAAATCACCTGGCCGCCGGTCAGGATTGCAATATCCTCAAGCATTGCTTTTCTTCTGTCGCCGTAACCCGGAGCCTTTACTGCAACTACATTGAAGGTTCCGCGGAGTTTGTTTACAATTAAAGTGGTAAGGGCTTCTCCCTCAATATCTTCTGCAATAATCAGAAGTCTTGCGCCGGACTGCACTACCTGCTCTAACAATGGAAGGATTTCCTGGATATTGCTGATTTTCTTATCGGTAATCAGAATATATGGATCGTCTAATACTGCTTCCATCTTATCCATATCGGTTGCCATATATGCGGAGATGTATCCCCGGTCAAACTGCATACCTTCTACCAGATCAAGCTCTGTCTGCATGGTCTTGGATTCTTCAATGGTAATAACGCCGTCATTGGAAACTTTCTCCATAGCGTCTGCCACCAGATTTCCAACTTCTTCGTCTCCTGCAGAAATTGCAGCTACTTTGGCAATCTGATCTTTGCCGTTTACTTTCTGGCTCATTGCTGCGATAGATTCAATGGCTTTCTCTGTCGCTTTCTTCATGCCCCGGCGCAGAACGATTGGATTAGCGCCTGCTTCCAGGTTCTTCATGCCTTCTTTGATCATTGCCTGAGCCAAAACGGTAGCTGTAGTGGTTCCGTCGCCTGCAACGTCATTGGTCTTGGTAGCTACTTCTTTTACAAGCTGAGCGCCCATATTTTCGAATGCGTCCTCCAGTTCGATTTCTTTCGCAATGGTTACGCCGTCGTTGGTAATCAGGGGAGCGCCGAAGGATTTATCCAGTACCACGTTCCTTCCCTTGGGTCCTAAAGTCACTCTTACGGTATTTGCTAATTTATCTACGCCAGCTTCCAATGCTGCTCTGGCTTCTGTGCCATATTTCAATTCCTTTGCCATGATAATTCGTCTCCTTTTCCAATCTGATTCTGATATCTTTTAACTACATCAAATTCCTGCTTCAGCGCTCTGGCTGCGCTTTTGTTATCCCTCTACAATTGCCAGGATATCATTCTGCTTCACAATGATGTATTCTTCTCCGTCAACCTTTACTTCGTTCCCTGCATATTTGGAATAGATTACCTTATCCCCTTCCTTCACCTGCATGGTAACTTCTTTTCCATCTACCATTCCACCAGGACCTACAGCTACTACTTTCGCTTCCTGCGGCTTCTCCTGTGCGCTTCCTGCCAGAATGATGCCGGATTTCGTAGTCTCTTCTGCTTCACACTGCTTTAACACAACTCTGTCTCCTAATGGTACTAATTTCATTACAATTCCTCCTTATTCAACTATCTCTTCTGCTTTCTGCATTTCTTTTAGTTATTAGCACTCATTTATATCGAGTGCTAATTGCTTATGTACATAATTTAGCACTCCCCTTTTTTTTTGTCAATATCCATTTTCATATTTTATAAAAAGTTTAGATTTTTATAAAATATGAAAATGGATGCTCCTTTATATACTGTGCCATAAATTCCGCTGCCATCCGCACTAATTTAGGACAGGGACGCTTCTTGTAGTACTCATCTGTCCGCAGTTTTGGCGCAGGAGCGTCTTTTTTCTGCTCCAGCCCCAGAAGCTCCCGGCAGACAATGGAACCGTTTTTCTCTTCAAATGCCTGGGCAAGCTGCTGGATTCTCTTATAGTGCTCCTTCTTGCCCTGGTAATCTTTCGGATCGTCATAGCCGTAGAGCATCCCCGCCACCAGAAACATTCCGCTGACCGCGCCGCAGACTTCCCTGAGCCTGCCCATTCCGCCGCCAAAGGAAGAACTGAGCTTTGCGGCTGTTTTTTCCTCCATACCGTGCAAATCAGAAAATGCCAGAACCACCGCCTGGGTGCAGTTGTATCCTTTCAGAAAATTTTCCTCTGCAATCTGTCCGTAATCCCGGCTGTTTCCTGTTTCTGTTGTTTTATTCTCTCCCATGCTCCTGTATTTATCCTCCTGTATGAATTTACTTTGGCCGAATTATTTTTATATTTTCCTATGCTCCTGAACCATCATCCGGCCTGTCCGCTTCCCATGCTTTTATTACATAGCAGGCCCGGCCGTTTTCTTTTGCCTGATACAGCATAATGTCTGTTTCTGACAATATCCGTTCCACACTCTGGGGAAACACAAACTGACAGGCGCCGATACTGCAGCTTACTTTTTTATCTGGAAGGATGGCTGCAATTACCTGAAGAAACTGTTTCAGACGGCACTCCAGCTCCTTCTGCTCCATGGAATGCTCAATGATAACGGCGAATTCATCTCCGCCGATTCTTCCCACTGTCCCGCTGCACCTGAATATACTCTGCAGGTGTCCCGCAATGTCTCTCAGAACCTTATCCCCTGCTGAATGTCCGAAGGTATCGTTAATTTCCTTAAAATAATCCACGTCTACAAACAAAAACCATCCCAGAGGCTTTTGCCCTTGGCAGTTCCCCTTCTGGACTTTCTCACAATGGTAAAGAAACATCCTTCTGCCCATTGCGCCGGTCAGTTCATCGATCTCTCCTTTATATTCCCGGTATAACATATATTTATACATGGAAATCAGTAAAATAACTGATATCACATTCAAAGACAGAGACGCCACCAAAAACTGTATCTGCAGATGCAGCAAATCTCCTGCAATTCCTGCAGAGACCGCTATGCCGTGCCTCTCCAGCATATAAGACTCCCTCTGGGAAAAATAAACTGCCGCAGAAACTGCCATGCAAAAAATGAAAAACTCAAAAACAGCAAAAAACAAATTCGCTTTCCCAGAGTTATAGGGATTATTTACAGACTGATCCATACCGGTTTTAATATCCTGCACCGTATGCCCCTGATAAACGGTCAGCAGCAGCGTAACTACACCCACGCAGATCGCTGCAAAAACCGCATCGTCCCAGTCATAGTGAAATGCAGAATAAAAGTGATATCCAAGTTCCGGAAACAGCAGCTCCAGTGCCGTATATACAATCAGTGAATGTATTTTCGGCGCAATCAGGGAAATCACGCCGCTCCATATCCGGTAGTGTTTCCTGCTTTTTGCAAATTGAAACACAATTCCCACAAGAAATCCAAACACTACCCTGGTTCCAACGCTCAGCAGCAAGCTGGACACCGGAGAACCGCTTAAAAATGGAGAAAATACTGCATCTGCCGGCATAACGTAAGATCCTGACGCTTTGTACATACTGGCGATTCCGAACACCAGCCCGAGAATCGAAGACGGTACAGGACCGAACAGGCATCCTGCCACCAGAATCGGAAGGTATGCGATAGTAATAGAAATGGGCGGTATATGAAGATACCCCAGAAAAGTAAAGGACATTAAAAGTTCAATGGCAATTAAAATCCAAAAACAATAACGATCAAAACAGGAATCACCCCACAGTTTTTTTGTTGCTTTCATCAAATATTCCTCTCTGTATACGTACCACTTTGCATTATTAACCATAACCCATCTATTTGAAAAAGTCAACATTTCCTGCCGAAATAAACCGCCTGTCCTTAAATTATTACTCCGGCGGTTAAATGTTGACGAATTTTAACCGCCGGAGTAATAACTTTATAAAAGAGCTGCCGCATTAAGAAGTAAACATACAAGAGACCATACCCTGTAACTGCATTTCTTAATGCGGCAGCCCGTTTTCACTGTACCGTTTGCCGTAATTCACGGCTGTTTGCTGTACCCCCCCCCCAGGATTTTTTCACCCTGCTCCCCATCGTTTGAAAGGGATGCTTCAGCTTGTACTTCAAATCTGACATCTCGCATTCCAGTTCTTCATTCTTCTTCATCAAACAGAGTGTTGAAGTTCCGAAAAGCTTCACCACATCTTCTATCATATCCAGATTTCTGGGGTTCCATTTTTCCCCCGCCTGATAAGTTTCCTCAAACAGTCTTTCTTCCCCCAGATATTCCCTGGCAATCCTGCGGTTTCCCTCTTTATATTCCGCCATAAATTCCTGAAACTCCTGTTCAGACATCATGCTGCTGTTCCTGTTTTCTCTGGACTGAAGAGAAAATTCCCTTAACCACATCCTGAACAAATCGTTGCTTTTCTGATCTAAATCCGGCAATCCGTTCAGTATCCGTTTAATCTCACTGCAGTTTTTGGTCAGGCTGACGTTTGACACCTCTTCCCGAATCTGGTATTCCTCTGAAAACTTTAATCCGATTGTCTGGATAAAATCTTTCTGAATCAGCCCTTCTGAAAACCTGCTTCTGTCATATCTTCTGACGATGATATTTTCTTTTCCCACAATACCCGCAATTTTCTCTAACGTTTTGTAATAATCAAGCTGTACCACCGGAAGCCTTTTTATCATTTCTTCCCAGGTAATGACAGATGTTTTCCGAAGGCCTGCCTTTACAATCTGATTCCACCAGGAATAGACAAACTCATCCTGCCGGCGCAAATACACAACTATTTTCACAGTAAAAAGATTCTTTGCCAATTCCTTCTGAATCTGATCCCAGCACATACCTGAACATTTAAATCCATGATTCCACACACCTTCATCGGAAAGAATTATATTATCATACACTTCAAACTTTTCCTGAATCTGTTCAAAGTTTTCCCTGCAAATCTTTTCATCTGCGGCAAAATCCCACGATGCCTGATTCATGTTCCCAAGCAGAAAATGTCCGTTTCTCCATTTTCCCGTGTTAGCGTATTCAACTTCAAACATCGGATAATCGTACCCATATGAATGAAATGCCTCTCTGTTATCCATGCAAAAACGCTGAATGGCAGTTGTGGCCGTTTTCGGCGTTCCGATATGCAGATACAAAACTTTCGCATTTTTGCCCATATGTAAACACCCGCCTTTCATTTACCTGTCTCTATATTACTGCGCCTTCTTTCTCGAATTCTTAATTCGGTTTCCCACCGTCTGGAACGGATGATTCAGCTTATATCTTAAAGTGGTAATCTGATGCTCCAATTCTTCATTTTTCTTCAGAAGAGAGAGGGTAACCATTCCGAAAAACGTCACGGCGTCCTCCACCATCAAAGAATTGCCGGACTCCCACTTTTTCTCCACCTGATAGCTGTCGTCAAATAATTTATCCTGCCCTTTCAGATACTCCTCTGCAATCCTCCGGTTTCCCTCCTCGTATTTGCTCATAAATTCCCGCAGTTCCGGCTCGGAAAGCATACTGTACTGCCTGTCATTCCTGGGATTCATGGAAATTCCGCTTAAATATTCCCGGAACAGATCATTTCTTTTCTTATCCAGTCCCGGCAGACAGTTCAGAAGCCGCTTAATCTCATTGCTGCTCTTCGTCAGGCTTATATTTTCCACTTTTGACTCAATCTGATACCCTTCAGAAAGCTCCAGGCCGATTGCATCCGCAAAATCCGCCTGAATGGCCTGCCCCACAAAGGAACTCCTGTCAAACTTTCTTACGGTAATATTTTCCTTCCCCACAACTGCCGCTATCTTCTCTAACGTTCCATAATAGTCAAGCTGAACCACCGGAAGTTTTTCCAGCATTTCTTTCCATGTAAAAGAAGAAGTTTTTTTCATTCCTTCTTTTACCACCTGATTCCACCAGGAATAGGTGAATTCATCCTGCCGCCGCAAATATACAATCACTTTTATGGTAAAAATATTTTTCTCCAGTTCCTTCTTCAGCCTGTTCCATCCATTAATTCTAAATCCATGGTTCCACATGCTCTCGTCTGAAAGGATTACACCGTCATACTGTTCAAACGCTTCGTATATCTGCCCAAATGCCTCCTGGAATACTTTTTCTTCCTCCTCCAGACTGCGCTCTTCCATCGGAAGATACGTGTCTCCCACCAGAAAATGCGCATTTCTGGTCCGCAGCACATTGGGATATTTCCATTCAAATACAGGATAAAAATATCCTTGGCGGTTCAATAATTCCTGGTTATCCCTGCAAAAAAACTGAATTGCAGTTGTAGCCGTTTTCGGCGTTCCGATGTGCAAATATAACGTTTTCATCTACTTCATCTCCCTTTCCCGGAAAACCTCTCCGTTTCAATAAATTCTGCCACAAAATCCGTTTTCGGATGGAAGCAGATCTCGTCCGGCGTCCCGATCTGTTCTATTTTTCCCTGATTGATAATAATCACCTGATTGGCCACTTCCATGGCCTCCTCCTGATCGTGGGTGACAAAAATACTGGTAATGCCCACCCGTTCTATCATATCCCGCAGCCAGTTTCTCAGCTCCCGCCGCACTTTGGCGTCAATGGCCGCAAAAGGCTCGTCCAACAGCAGCAGGCCCGGGTCCGGGGCCAAAGCCCTGGCAAACGCCACCCGCTGTCTTTGTCCGCCGGACAGCTGATGGGGATAGCGTTTTCCCAAATCCTCCATGGAAATCAATTCCAGCAGCTCCTCCACCCGGGTTTTGATTTCCGCTTTGCTTTTTTTCTGGACCTCCAGGCCAAAGCCGATATTGTCCGCCACTGTCATATACCGAAACAACGCATAGTTTTGAAATACAAACCCAATGCCGCGTTTATTGCCAGGCAGATCATTGACCCGAATCCCATTGATTCTGATATCGCCGAAATCCGGCCGGTCCAGTCCGGCAATCATCCGGAGGATGGTGGTTTTGCCGCTTCCGCTGGGACCTAAAAGCGCCGCCATCTGACCTTTTTCGATTCCGAAGCTTACATGGTCCGATGCCTGAAATCCGTCAAACGTCTTACAAATATCCTTCATTTCCACATACATATTCCCATGCTCCTTATTTTTTCTTCCATTCCACCAGACTCTTGACAATCAGTATCAGCACCGCCAGCGCTACTAAGACGGAAGATACCGCAAAAGCCGCCGCTGTTTGAAACTCATTGTACAGAATTTCCACGTGCAGGGGCAGGGTATTGGTCTTACCCCGCAAATGGCCGGAAATCACAGATACCGCGCCGAATTCCCCCATAGCCCGGGCGCTGCACAGAATCACTCCGTACAAAAGGGCCCACTTGATATGCGGAAACGTAATCCGCCAGAAAATCGTCCACCCGCCTGCTCCCATCAATGCCGCCGCTTCCTCTTCATCTTTTCCCTGGGCGTTCAGCACCGGAAACAATTCCCGGAACACAAAGGGAAAGGTCACAAATATGGTTGCCAGGATGACTCCCGGCACTGCAAAAACAATTTTAATATCGTACTGATCCAGAAAATCTCCCATCCATCCCATAGTTCCGAATGTCAGGATAAACACCAGGCCGGCAATCACCGGAGAGATGGAAAACGGAATGTCAATCAAAGCCGCAAGGGCCTGCCTTCCACGAAAATAAAATTTTGACAGCAAAAAGGCTGCAAACACTCCGAACACGGTATTGACCAAAACAGCGGTTCCCGTGGCCAGAATGGTGAGCCAAAGCGCCTTGATGGTATATTCATCCAGTACCGCTTCCAGGTATGCCTCCCACCCTTCTCTCCAGGCGTTAACCGCCACCACTGCCAAAGGCAGCGCCAGCATCACAAAAAGAAACAGCACGCTGAGGCCAATCAGCAGATATTTCACTGCGCGGCTTCCGCCCTCTTCCTGAGGCTTCACCACCTTCTGGATGGAATTGATACTGTCCCCTACCATGTCCTGCTGATAGGTTCTCTGCTTTTTCTTAGCCATAATATTCTCCTTCTTACCTGCATCCCGCTTTGTCAGCCAAAGATTTTGCCAAACCGGGCGCTTCTCATATTTTCATGCTTTGCTGAACTTCTGCATATAAATCTGCAGTGAATTAATGAAAAGCATCAGCAAAAAAGAAACCAGAAGAAGCACCAGCGCAATGGCAGTGGCGTCGGAATATTTATACTGCTCTAACTTTGACATAATTAAAAGGGGCGCAATCTGTGTCTTAAAAGGAATATTTCCGGCAATAAATACTACGCTGCCGTACTCTCCTATCCCTCTGGCAAAAGCAAGTCCGAAGCCGGCCAGAAGCGCCGGAAACAGTTCCGGAAGAATCACCTTGAAAAAAGTGCGCGTCCGTCCTGCCCCCAGCATCATGGCCGCTTCCTCATACTGTCTGTCCAGTTTCTCCAACACCGGCTGCACAGACCGCACCACAAAAGGGATTCCCACAAATACCATGGCAATGGTAATGCCAATGCGGGTATATGCAATGGAAATGCCTATCTTATCAAAAGCCGCACCGATCCATCCCTGGTCGGAATAGAGAAAGGTAAGTGAAATACCTGCAACCGCTGTCGGCAGCGCAAAGGGCAGCTCAATCATTCCATCCATGATCCGTTTTCCCGGAAATTCGTACCGTACTAACACCCAGGCCAGAATCAGGCCGAACACTCCATTAATCAGGGCCGCAAGAAATGCGCAGGAAAAGCTCACCAGGTAACCGGACATCACCTGCCTGGAGGTAACTACCTCTGTGAATTCCTGGAAACTCATTTTACTGGCGCTGATAAAAATAGACGCCAGAGGAATCAGAATAAAACAGCCAAGCATGGCAAGGGTCACTCCCATGGAAAGGCCGAATCCCGGTATTACCCGGACTCCTTTTTTATTTTTTACTTTTACAATCTGCTGCTCCACGCCTCAAATTCTCCTTGTTCCATATTACTGCGCATAAATCTGATCAAACACTGCTCCGTCCTGGAAATACGTCTCGTAGGCCTCGTCCCATCCGCCGAATTCGTCAATTGTCACCAGATTCATCTCCAAATCAAACTTATCGGAAAACTCTTTCAGGATTTCCTCATTGGAAGGACGGTAATGATGCTTTCCTGCCAGTCTTTGGGCATCGTCACTGTAAAGATGCTCCAGATATGCTTTGGCCAGCTCCTCTGTACCGTGATCCCTGGCATTCTTATCCACCACTGCAACTGAAGGCTGGGCCAGAATGCTGACGCTGGGCGTTACAATCTCAAACTCATCCGGATGTGTCTCCAGGGACAGATACGCTTCATTTTCCCAGGCAATCAGCACGTCGCCCTGCCCGTTTTCTACAAAGGTATTGGTGGCTCCCCGGGCGCCGGAATCCAATACCAGAACATTTTTGTATAATTTCTTCAGAAATTCTTCTGTTTCCTGCTGATTTTTGCCGTTCTGCTGCTCATAGGCCCAGGCAGCCAGGAAATTCCAGCAGGCCCCGCCGGAGGTTTTGGGATTGGGGGTAATCACTTCCACTCCGTCTTTCACCAAATCATCCCAGTCTTTGATATTTTTCTCATTGCCTTTGCGCACCAGGAACACAATTGTGGACGTATAAGGAGCGCTGTTTCCCTCAAGCTCTTCCATCCACCCTTCCTCAATCATCCCTGAATTCTCAATGGCCGTGATATCATGGGCCAGAGCCAGAGTCACCACATCCGCCTCGTTTCCTTCGATGACGGAGCGGGCCTGGGAGCCGGAGCCCCCATGGGACTGAGTGATGGTCACATCGCTGCCGCCCTTTTCTTTCCAGTATTCATTGAAAATCTCATTGTATTCTGCATAAAATTCCCGGGTAGGATCATAGGAAACATTCAGAAGTTCCGTACCGTCCCCTTTCTTTTTCCCGGAATCACTGCCGCATCCCGCCAGACAGGAAACTACAAGAATGCAAAACAGCAATGCCGCCGCTTTTTTACTCATAATATTCCACCTCTTACAAATACTTCTCTAAGCCCTCTAACAGAATATCCAGACATTCTTCCAGGCTGTGTTTGCTGGTATCTACAACGATATCCGGATTTTCCGGCTCCTCATATCTGCCGGATATGCCTGTAAAGTTGGCAATCTTGCCCAGTCTGGCATCCTGATACAGACCTTTTACATCCCGCCGTTCGCATTCCTCCAAAGGCGTGCTTACGTAAACCTCCACAAAGCTGTCCCCGATAATCTCTTTGGCATTCCTGCGCTCCAACCGGTAAGGCGAGATAAAGGAGGTCAGCACAATCAGGCCCGCGTCGTTCATCAGCTTGCTGACTTCTGCAATTCTGCGGAGATTCTCAATTCTGTCCTGCTCCGTAAATCCAAGATTTTTATTCAGGCCCATACGCACATTATCCCCATCCAGCAACATGGTATGCCTGCCCATGGCAAACAGCCTCTTCTCCAGAGCGTTGGCCAATGTGGATTTGCCTGCGCCGGACAGTCCCGTCATCCAGATGGTAATGGCTTTCTGGCCCAGTCTCCCTTCCCGCATTTCTCTGGTAATATCCATATTATGCCAGGTCAGGTTCTCTCCCCGCTCCAGGGAATAGACAATGGTTCCGCAGGCGGAGGTCATATTGGTAATCCGGTCAATCAGAATCAAAGAACCCAGTTCCCGGTTGTTTTCAAAACAGTCAAATACAATATTGCTGCCTGTGGATATTTCACAGAACGCAATCTCATTCTTATAAATGGCGTCCGTGTAGACTTCCGCTCCGGTGTTTACATCAATCTTGTACTTGATTTTCATCACTGTAGCAGAAATCAGCTGGGTTCCTGTTTTCAGCCAGAAGTTCCGTCCGGCAATCAGACTGTTGTCATCCATCCATAAAATAGACGCCGCAAACATATTTGCCGCAGAAAGCTTATAATCTCTCTCCAGCACACATCCTCTGGAAACATCAATTTCCGTATCAAGCTGAATGGTAACTGCCTGCCCGCAGCTGCTCTGTTCTACCGGCTGATCTCCCTGAAGAATTCCGATCACTTTGGCTTTCTCCCGGCTGGGCATTACTGTGATTTCCTCCCCAACGGCAATTTCGCCGGAGGAAATCTGCCCCTGGAAGCCCCGGAAATTGTGGTTGGGACGGCATACCCGCTGTACCGGCATGGAAAAGCCGTGCCGGCCTTCCTTTGCTCCCACGTCTACTTCTTCCAGATAATGAAGCAGCGTATCTTCACTGTACCACATCATTTTTTCAGATTTCCGGGTGATATTGTCCCCTTCTGTAGCTGATACCGGAATAATCCGCAGCGTTCCGTAATCAAACTCTGCCATCAGCACTTTGATCTCTTTTTCAATTTTTTTAAACCGTTTCCTGTCATAATTCACCAGATCCATTTTGTTCACTGCAAAGACAAAATGGCGAATGCCCATCAGCGAACAAATTCTGGCATGACGCCTGGTCTGCTGCAGTACCCCCTGGCTGGCGTCTGTCAAAATCACTGCCAGGGAAGCAAAAGAAGCCCCCACTGCCATATTTCTGGTATATTCTTCATGGCCCGGCGTATCTGCCACAATAAAGCTTCTGCGCTCCGTGCTGAAATAGCGGTAGGCCACATCAATGGTAATTCCCTGTTCCCGCTCAGCCATCAGCCCGTCCAGCAGCAGGGAATAGTCGATCTTTCCCTCTCTGGAGCCTACTTTGGAATCCAGCTCCAGGGCCCGTTTCTGATCTGCAAAAATCAGTTTCGCATCATAGAGCATATGTCCGATTAACGTTGATTTCCCGTCATCCACGCTTCCGCAGGTAATAAATTTCAATAATTCATTCTTCATGTCAAAAATATCCCTCTCGCTTCCTTTTCTCCATGCTGGCTGAGCCGCCGTCTGAATCAATAATCCGGCTTGTCCGCTCTGATTCCACCGAGGACAAAGTTTCTTCTATAATCTCATCCAAAGTTGACGCTTCTGACTCCATGGCTCCGGTCAGAGGATAACAGCCCAGTGTCCGAAACCGCACGGTTTTTGTCTCAATTGTTTCCCCTTCTCTCAGCTTCAGCCTGTCATCGTCCGCCATAATCATCTGGCCGTCCCGCACAACCACAGGTCTCGGCTTTGCAAAATACAGGGATACAATGGGAATATTTTCCCGCTTGATGTACTGCCAGATATCCTTTTCCGTCCAGTTGGACAGCGGAAATACTCTTATGCTTTCTCCCTGTTTGATTCTGGTATTAAATAATTTCCACATTTCCGGCCTCTGGTTCTTGGGGTCCCAGGCATGACTTTCGTTCCGGAAGGAAAAAATCCGCTCTTTGGCCCGGGATTTCTCCTCGTCCCTTCTTCCGCCGCCGAAAGCCGCTGTAAATCCATACTTGTCCAACGCCTGCTTCAGCGCCTGGGTTTTCATAATGTCCGTATAAGCAGAACCGTGGTCAAAAGGGTTAATGCCCTGCCTGATTCCATCTTCGTTGATATATTCCAGCATTTCAATGCCAAGCTCTTTGGCTGTGGCGTCCCGGAATTCTATCATCTCTTTAAATTTCCATGTGGTGTTCACATGCAGAAAGGGAAAGGGCGGCTTCTCCGGGTAAAATGCTTTCATAGCCAGACGCAGCATAACAGAGGAATCTTTTCCGATGGAATATAGCATCACCGGTTTCTCACATTCTGCTGCCACTTCCCGCATAATGTATATGGCTTCCGCTTCCAGTTCGTCTAAATGGCTCATTTTTTTCTCCTTTTATTGCATATTATTCTCTAAAACAAATATTTCCAAATTATCATATTTAGTGTAAAAATAAATTGTGATAGAAATTTGAGTTTTATCAAATTTCTATCTGTATCGCTATGGTTCCTCAGTATTAAATTACAAATTCTATCAAAATCCACAAAAAAGAATGCCATCTAATTGCTTAAACGACATTCTGTATTCTTTCCTCCTCTGCGATTTAGCCTGTGAACCTGGTAAGTTTCCCAAAAGTTCTAAACTGCATGAAGATTTTTCAGAGAAATGTCCATAATAGGCGATGAATGGGTCAGCGCGCCGCTGGAAATGTAATCCACGCCCAGAGAAATATAATGTTCAATATTTTCCTTTGTCACATTGCCGGAGCATTCAATTTCCGCCTTTCCATCAATTACAGCAATGGCTTTCTGCATTTCCTCCACTGTCATATTATCAAGCATGATAATGTCTGCGCCCGCTTCCAAAGCCTCCATTACCATTTCTACCGTTTCGCATTCAATTTCAATTTTGCGGACAAACGGCGCGTATTCTTTTGCCATAAAGACAGCTTCCTTCACTCCGCCTGCTGCGCCGATATGGTTGTCTTTCAGCAGGACTCCGTCCGAAAGATTGTAGCGGTGATTGTAACCGCCGCCGATTTTTACGGAATATTTCTCAAAAATACGCATATTCGGGGTGGTTTTTCTGGTATCTAACAATTTCACCTTGCTTCCCTCTAACAGAGACGCAATGGAGTTGGTATAAGTTGCAATTCCGCTCATGCGCTGCAGATAATTCAGCGCTGTCCGCTCTCCCGACAAAATGGCTCGGATATCTCCGGTAACTGTTCCGATTAAATCTCCTTTTTTTACTTTATCGCCGTCGGAATAATGAAATTCCACAGAAACGGTTTCATCCAGAAGCTCAAATACCCGCTGAAATACCGGCAGGCCCGCCAGAACTCCGTCCTGCTTGCAGATTAACTGGGCTTCTCCCTTCCGGGCTTTTTGCATCACTGCATTGGTGGTAACATCCTCGCTGGAGATATCCTCCCGCAAAGCCTGTAAAATTAACTCATCTGCATTTAACGTCATGGTTATGCTGTTGTTCATACGCTTCTTTCATCCTTTCTATTTCCTGCCGCACCAGGGCATGGTTTTCCTGCTGCAGTTTATCAATCTCCTGATATTGCTCCGGGGAAAATAATTCTGTGTATTTCTCTTTTTTCTCTGTAACAGCGCCGGCAATATCCATAGCCGCCCGCCTTGCAAACACCAGGCTTTCCAAAAGGGAATTACTGGCCAGACGGTTTGCCCCATGCACGCCGTTACAGCTTGTCTCGCCTACTGCGTACAGGCGTCCCATGGAGGTTCTGCCCTCCAGATCCGACTGCACTCCTCCCATAAAATAATGCTGCCCCGGCACCACCGGAATGCATTCCTTTGTCACATCGTATCCTTCTTCCCGGCACCGCCTTAAGATATTCGGAAAATGGCTTAAAATATCTTCTCTGGCAATATGCTCCATCGAAAGCCAGACATAGGGCTTTCCGTCCGCTTTCATCTGTTCCTCAATGGCCCGCGTTACTACGTCTCTGGGCAGCAGTTCATCCACAAACCGCTCCATATGGGCATTGTATAAAACAGCGCCTTCTCCCCGAACCGATTCTGAAATCAGGAATCTGCGGCCCGGCTTCTCCGAATACAGCGTCGTCGGATGTATCTGGACAAAATTCACATCCTGAAGCTTAATCTTATGCCGCAGCGCCATGGCCAGTCCGTCTCCGGTCAGATGGGCAAAATTGGTGGAATGCTGATACAATCCGCCGATTCCTCCGCAGGCAAACACTGTATGCCCTGCCCAGACAGGACGGACAATGCCCCGGCTGTCTGCCGTCACCACTCCGTAACAGACATTATCCTTACAGAGAATATCAATCATTTCCGTATGTTCGTATATGGTGATATTCCTGCGTTTCCTGGCCTCTTCTAACAGCCTGCCGGTAATTTCTTTGCCGGTAGCGTCCTCATGGAACAGTATTCTGGGCTGGGAATGCCCGCCTTCCCTGGTATATGCCAGTTCCCCGTTCCGCCGTTCAAATTCCACGCCGTATCCCAGCAGTAACTCAATGATTTCTCCGGAGCTTCTTATCATCATCTCCACGGATTTCTCATTGTTTCTGTAATGCCCGGCCTTCATGGTATCTTCAAAATACCTGTCATAATCGTCTTCTGACCGCAGGACACAGATTCCTCCCTGTGCCAGAAAAGAGTCGCTGTTTCTGGCCTCATCCTTGGTAATAACGGTTATTTCCTTACTCTCCGGCAGCTGAAGCGCACAGAACAGCCCTGCGGCTCCTGTGCCTACGATTACTACATCTGTTTCTTTTTCCATGTCCCCACCTGTCAATATCTTTTTCACTATAATATGGCATAGCTGCCGCTACGCTGTAAAGATTTTAGCATATTTGGCAGAAAATTTCCAGTGTTATTACTGCGGCGGTTAATTTATTACTCCGGCGGTTAAATGTCGACGAATTTTACGCAGAATAAATTTTCATCTGCAAGGCGGAAGAATGAGTTGTAGCGAGTGCTACAACGATTGATGAGGGTCTGCCCCGCTTTATCGGGCACAACGCGGCAGATGGAAATTTAAGCAAGTAAAAACGTCGATATTTAACCGCTGGAGTAATAACATCGTATGGGCGGTATTTGAACGCTATGGGATCTGCGGTTCAGCCCGGCCTTCCCTCAAAATTCCGGCAGGCTGTCTGGGGTTCATAACCCGGACAGCCTGCCGTTTTGCAAAAATTTATTTGATTTTTATTTTCCGGCTCATTCCTTTCTTATAGAACAGCTTTTGGTATGTTTTCTGTTTGCCTGCCGGAACACGCACCGATGCTTTTGCCGGAATTCCTTTCCATGCTTTCTTTCCAAGCCCTTTGGATGTTAATCTGGTTGTTTTAACCGTCAGTTTCTTTAAACTCTTGCAGCCATAAAAAGCATTGGAACCAATCTTTTTTACTTTAGACGGAATTGTCAGTCTTTTAAGTTTGGAGCAGCCGCTGAACGCATTGGCCCCAATAGCTGTCAGATTTTTGCCCAGGCTTACATCCGTCAGGTTCTTGCAGCCATAAAAAGCATTGGCGCCTATGGTTTCCACATTACTGCCCACAAATACTTTTTTGATTTTTTTATTTTTGCGGAATGCGCTGCCGGCAACAGAAGTCACCTTGCAAATTGTCCCGTCTGCGGCTTCAATTGTGGCGGGAATTCTGATCACGGATGCCTTCGGATTCGTGTTTTCCGTATATTCTACACAGACTGTATTTCCTTTTACAGAAATCACTTCATATTCTGCATTGCCGGAATCATCCTGGAAGATATCTCCTTCTTCCATATCGTCCGGTTCTTCGGAATCTGAATCGGAAATGTCCTGATCCCCAGGTTCTTCTAACGTAATGTTGTCTTTATCGTCTGGATTCGGATCAGTATTATCTTCTTTCTCTCCTGGGTTTGATTCAGTGGTATCCTCTTTGTTTCCCACATTTTGGTCTGTATCAGAACTATCTGGTTCCTCTGGAATTACTTGAGTCCCAATATTGAAAGATACTGTTTTTGTATCTGATTCAAAGGCATAATTTTTGCATGTTACTTTTGCCGTGTATGTTCCTTCCCCTAATTCATTTGAACTCACTGTAATATGGTGTCCTGTGAAATCTTTTTTTAATACCTCTGTTCCAGATATATTATAGACTTTGAGTGTGTAAAACTCCACTCCGCCATTTGCTGAAGCTGAAACAATAATATCTTCATTAATTTTATAATTATTTTTATTAACTGAAATCTCTGGATTGGTTAATTGATTGTCAATTGCAAATTCAATTCTTGAAGTATCATACCCTCCTGAACCATTATATACAGAAAAATATGCAGAATATTTTCCTCTCCCCAACTTTGATGCAGGTATTGAATATGTTCCACTATTTGCCTCTTCAGTAATTATCCTTCTGTTTCCTATTTTATCATCTATGCCTATTACCTGTCCTTTAGCACAAGATACTAATACAGATATCTGAACTGTATCATCTAATGTATAACTTGTTTTCGTTGTGGAAACGACAGCTCCTTTTTTGGGGGTATCCACAATTTCAAATGACACTCTTTCTGTATCTATTCCACCGGAACCATTGTATACTGAAAAATACGCAGAATAAACTCCTGCTCCAAGATCAGATGCCGCAATTGTATAGGTACTTTCTGTATCTTCTGTGATAATCCTCCCTACCCCTTCTTTGTCAATACCTATTACTTGTCCCTTCGCACAAATTGTATCAACACTAATGCTTACTGTATCTGTCAAATCATACCACCAATTTGAAGCGAAAACATTTGAATAATCCGCTGCTCCTACTACAGAAAAGTCTACCCATTCTGTGTCAATTGTCCCTGCACTGTTTGTGCACGAAAAGTAAGCGCTGTAGTTCCCATAACCATACGCAGATGCATCAAATGAATATGTTCCATCAATTGCCTGAGAAATTATTTTATTCCCATCTTTAAATATCGACATAAAATAGCTGATTGCACCGTCTGCGTGAACCTTTAATTCTATTCTGTCTTTGATATCATACCACACTTGATTTTGTGAGACAGTTGGGTTTACAGGTTTTGTATTCGTTGAGACCGTATACCCATAAGCATGATAAAGAGACATTGCCCTGTTGGCTGTATCAAATGCCGACCAGCTTATACTGTATTTTTTAATGGTATTCCTTCCGTCGCTGTTGCAGTCAAACACTTCAATCCCACTGTCATTCACCCCGGCCAATATCATGGAATGAGGGCCCCGACCTCGTGCCGTACTTCTCTGAACCTGGATATAATCGCCGGGAACGCCTTTTTTCAACAGCGCTTTGGCTGACTCTTCATTCAGATTGCCTGGCTCAATAATTCCCACCGTCTCGGCATTCGGATTGGTTATTTTATAATTGGCAGATTCCGGATAAGGCCCAATATATACTCCAAAAATCTTCAGAAAAATCCAGTTGGCAAAGCCTTTGCACTGTGACCCCATATACATTTGGTTAGAGTTTGCCGTTTTTCCGTTATACTGCGCAATGTAAGAGTCCAACTGTGAAACCACGTCGCTCTGTGAAACGGCCTCTGCCTCCAAATCAAAGGTGAAAAGCAAACTTACAGCTAAGATAAAACTCATAAAAGCACAGAGTATTCTTTTTTTCTTCATAATCTTTCCTCCCTGAGATGTTAATATTTTTCCTTTAAATTATTCCTGAATTTCTATAAATCCATTATCATTTTAATTTAACCTTCCTGCTCAGCCCTTTTTGACGAAACAGTTTTTGGTATGCTTTAACTTTTCCTTTCGGAACCTGCACCACTGCCCGGGATGAAATTCCTTTAAATGCTTTCCTGCCGAGTCCTTTGGACGTAAGTTTTGCCGTCTTTATATTCAGTGTTCTCAAATCTTTACATCCATAAAAAGCATTTGAACCAATTTTATTTACTTTGGCCGGAATTGTCAGACTTTTCAATTTTGTACATCCGCTGAATGCATTTGTGCCGATGCTGGTCAAACTTTTACCCAAATTTACAGAGGTAAGATTTCTGCATCCATAAAAAGCATTGGCATCAATGGACTTCACTTGATTGCCCACAATCACTTTTTTAATTTTCTTATTCTTTTTAAACGCATTTTTGCCAATCGACGTTACTTTACAAACCGTTCCGTCCTTTGCCGTCACAATATTCGGAATTCTTACGACACTTGCTTTTGCATCTGTGCTTTCTGTATATTCCACACAGATTTCAGAGCCGTTTACAGATATCACTTCATATTCGGCATGGCCGGCAAAATCCTGAAAAACCTTTCCTGTTTCCAGATTTTCTCCTTCCTCTTTTTCCGAAGCATCATCCCTCTTGTCTGTATCTGACGGAAGATTCGGCTTTTCATCTGTATCTGACGGCACCTCCGGTTTACCGGCCGGATTCGAATTTAAAGGAGGAGTTGGAATATCATTTTCTCCCGGCTTCAAAGCAAGCGCAGGTATTTTTTCTGTTTTCCTGGAGCCGCAGGAAATGCAGGTATAAGTATATACGCCCTCAGAAACAGCGGTAGCCTGCTTTGTCACTTTGCCGTTATCCCACACATGCCCTGTTTTCGGTATATTTTCTGTATATTTCTTACCGCAGGCGCACTGAAATGTTTTTATGCCGGAGTCAGCGCAGGTGGCCCTTTTTGTGATTTTTGAAGTATAGCTGTGGGTATGCGCTACTGTTATTTCTGTATTCGAACTTGCTGAACAATCATTTAGCGTAAAGGTGACAACGCCTTTATAAGTACCTTCATCCTCCAAGCAAAAGCCAATCCAATTGCTCAGGCTATTACTGTAACTATGAGTTCCGCCTACGCTTCCATCCGGTTTGTAAATGGTTTCCGTCACCGTATAGTTTTGTCCATCCAAATCTGAGGTCAGTTCTCCCGTCTCGTCGTCAATAATCTCATAACATAGATAATATGTTGTTCCTTTTTTACTGACAGATGCAGACTCACCCATTTTACTTTCGGAAAACCATGAATGCAGCATTACTTTATGTTCTTTTACTTCAAATGACACTTCTGCGTCGCCGATATAATCTCCGGTAATTTCCACTTTCCCCCTGTAAACCCCCGCTTCCTGAGGTACATGGGAAATCCAGTTATTGTCGCTGTTCTCATAACTATAGGAAAATGCCGTACTTCCGTCCGGTTTATAAAACGTTTCTGTAATTGTATAATTTGCACTGGCCACCTCATTAAAACGTTTCCCACTGGCCGTATCAATCAATTCATAACACAGATAATAGCTTTTTCCTGTCCGGTAAACGGAGGGAACGTTTCCCATTTCAGTATCTGACATCCATACATGAATGGAAGGAGCTGATACTTCTGGAGCTGAATTGCTATAATTCGGCGTTACAAATCCCCATAAATTGCCGGCGGACAAAGAACAACTGCTGTCATGCACTCCATGAGGATTCGTCTGGGTATTATTTCCGTCAATATAATAAACTGTATTACCGGAAGAAAATTTCACGATACCCACATGCTGACTGGCATTGGAACCGAAAAATATAATATCCCCGCATCTGGGAGCATATCCGGAACCTTTCAGATGGCTGGAACCTCCGGAATTAATCAGTCGGTTCTTCATATCTGTAGTATTTGCCGTTTTAGGAATAACGCTGGCAGGAATTCCTGCCTGATCTGCACACCACGATACAAAAACTGCGCACCAGGCATATTTTGCAGCTATGCCGTTGTTATTTACCCGCCTTCCGTAATACCAGTCATTGTAAAAAATATCATCCGAGTTGCTGCTTCTCTCTTTGACCCCAATCTGGCTTTTTGCGAGGCTGTAAAAAATCTTGTGTCTATGGATTTTAGACTTTCCTGATAAGAATTAGATATGTAAGAGGTTTTTGTCGGTTTTATGTTTTTGGGACTGTCG
>NZ_JBQIOP010000006.1:0-112037 GCF_056822245.1 Petralouisia sp.
TACCGATTGCTCTCTACATTCTAACAGCTTAAGCAACAAGATGGGTAATTCCTTACTGGCTGTAAGGGATATTAACCATAAATATATTGTAGTAGGAGGAAAAATATTATGGCAATGGTAGTACAGCACAATCTTACAGCAATGAACGCGAACCGTCAGTTAAGCGTAACAACAAGTTCACAGGCAAAATCATCTGAGAAATTATCTTCCGGTTACAGAATCAACCGTGCAGGAGATGACGCAGCAGGATTAAAGATTTCTGAAAAAATGAGAAGCCAGGTGCGCGGCCTGAACAAAGCATCCAGAAATGCACAGGATGGTATTTCTTTGATTCAGACAGCAGAAGGTGCATTGAATGAGGCACATTCTATCTTACAGCGTATGAATGAACTGGCAGTTCAGGGCGCGAACGATACGAATCAGGATATTGACCGTGACGCCATCAATCAGGAATTGGAAGCTTTAACCGAAGAACTTGACAGAATTTCTGAAACCACTCAGTTCAACAAACAGGAATTGTTAGACGGAAGCTTTTCAGATAAGAAGCTTCAGGTGGGCGCAAATGCAAACCAGAGCATCAGCATCAGCATTGGAAAGATGGATGCGAAATCAATTGGCCTGAAAGATATTAAATATTTTGAGGGAACAGTTACGAAATCTTATAACACGATTTCCTATATGGGCGTGGAATATAATTACGACACAAGCGACAGCGCTGCTGGTAATAAGAGCGCATTTTTGAGCCTTGTAAATGATGCCGGGAAAGCAGCGTTTACAGATGATATGGTTTGGATGAACTCAGTTGGCAGCTATGGACTTGTTTCCGGCACAGCTGGATATGGTACCTTGGATTCTGCAAAAGCGGCAGGACCTTCTGCACTTGGTTCTGTTTGGAAATCGGTAGCAGACGCACAATGGAGTACACTGCTGAGCGGCGCTATAACCAGTGGAATGACAGCCGGCGGATTTGGCGCTTCTGCAACTCTTACTATGCCTACAGTATCAGACTATGATAAGGCTAACGCTACCTTGAAAGCTGTTCAGAATGCAATCAATAATGTGTCTACCCAGCGTTCCGCACTTGGTGCAATTCAGAACAGATTAGAGCATACAGTTGCTAACCTGGATAATGTATCTGAGAATACACAGGCAGCAGAGTCCAGAATCCGTGATACGGATATGGCTTCTGAAATGGTGGAATACAGTAAGAATAATATTCTTGCTCAGGCAGGCCAGTCTATGCTTGCACAAGCCAACCAGTCCACTCAGGGCGTACTGTCGCTGCTTCAGTAAATTAACATTACGAATCAGAATAAAAAAGCCGGCTCTGGCCGGTTTTTTTATTCGAAGCAAAGGGAGGACAGATGGACGAGAAAATACAGGAATTGTATGAAAGCATTAATTTTTTAGGATTTCATGCAACTTATCACCGTGATAATAATTATGTGGAAAACAGCAAAGGGGTGCTTTTGCAAGTTCAGGAATTTGTGCAGTGGTTTATGGAACAGCGGTTTGGATTAGAATCGGAAGTGTATGAGAATTTATTGGATATTTTAAAGGACTGTGAGACAGCTTTTACGGAACATGACAATGTATTGATGATGGATGCCCTGGAGCAGGGAATATCGGGATATTTGGAAATGTTCCTCTCAGAAGAATATTTCAGGGAAAAGGAGACCGTTTATGTCGGAGAACTTGAAGGACAGGAATCTTAGAACGCTGGAAGAACGTTTTCCCGGCATATGCAAAATCATCGAAGAAAAAAGGGAAGAACTGCTGCAAAAAGAGGCAATGCGCATTACAGAAGAAACAGCTTTTAACGGAGAGAAGATTCTGGTGGCAGAGACAGCCGGGCGCAGGCTGTATTTCGCTGGACGGCGTGATCCGAAGGCTCATCCGGTGAACCAAATTTCTGTATTAGGTAAAATTGTCCCAAACGCCCCGGTTTTTATTTTAGGGATGGGAAATATTCATTATTTGGAAGAACTTACGGCGCAGACAGATGAAAGCGTGATCGTTATGCTGTATGAGCCGCTGTTTTCTGTGTTTGTAAAACAATTAGAACGAGTTGATTTCAAAAAAATATTTGGCGGGCGGACAGTTATCCTCATTTTGGATGGGATTAATGAGGATGGGATGGAGAGTATTGTGGGAACTATGCTGCAGGGAGACAAGATTCCTCTTATGAAATATTTTGTACTGCCTAATTATGTGGAGTTATGCCGGGAACGGGTGAATCATTTTCTGGAAATTTTGGTTAAGCAATCAGAAACATATTATGTAGGGCTTGGAACCAAAATGTTTTTCAGCCCATACCAGGCGGAAAATTTTTATCATAATGTGCAGTATATCCGCACAGGATATAAAGCGTTTCAGCTGTTGGGCGCCATTCCCAATGATGTTCCGGCATTTGTGGTGTCGGCAGGGCCTTCCCTGAATAAAAATATAAAAGAATTGAGACGGGCGAAAAATAAATCTTTTATCATTGCAGTGGATACGGCGGTGAAACCGTTATTGCAGGAGGGAATAGTGCCGGATATGTTTGCCACCCTTGACGGGATTAAACCGTTAGAATTGGTTGAAACAGAACAGGCGAAGGAACTGCCTCTTTTGACCATGGTTACTTCAGCCAGCGCAATCTTGGATTATCATACCGGGAAAAAATTCTTTTTTGATGAAGGTTATATTTATGTCCGGAAATTATTTGAAATGAATGGGAAAAGGCTGGAAGGGTTTCCCATAGGAGGATCGGTCGCCACGCTGGCTTTTACCCTGGCATGCCATCTTGGCTTTCGGAAAATTATTTTTGTAGGACAGGATTTGGCCTATACAGATAATAAATCCCATGCGGATGGGACATTTCAAGATGCAATGCCTGAGGAAAATACAGAGAAATTCATCCGGGTTCCGGGGAATTATGAAAAGGAAGTTCCCACATTAAAGAATCTGAATGGTTACCGGAAATGGTTTGGGGAATATATTGAATGGTGGACCAAAGGGCGTGAAACCACATTCATCAATGCAACAGAAGGAGGAGCCAGAATTGAAGGGACCAAACTAATGACACTGGCGGAAGTGATTGACCGTGAGTGTGTGAAAGAGGTGGACATTCCATCTTGCATAGAACGGCTGGAGCCTGTATTTGATGAAGAGGAACAGAAGAAAATATCGGCTTTTTTTCAAGACACACCAAAGCAGGTGCATGGGATTGTGTCTTTGGCCCGGGAAGGAAAAAAACTTTACCAGCGGTTGGACAAGCTGTGTAAAAAGGGGAATATGGACAAACGGGCCTATTTGAAAATTTTGAAACGGGTAAAGCAAAACCGGAAAAAAATTGAAGAAAACCCCAACTATCAGCTTTTAAGCCAATCCATGACAAAGGCGGAGCAGATTATTCGCTCCGGGCAGTATTTTAGAAGGGAAACGATAGAGGAAGAGGGAATGGAGCTTGCAAGGCAGGGCATAAAATTTATGGAATTGTTAGAGGAATATGCCGGGATTATGGAGGAGTATACAAAAACAGTGTTTGGCTGTCAGGATAAGGATGACGGTGCAGAATACGGAAAAACAGACAAGGCAAAACAGGAGGAAACGTGATGCTCAATGGAAAGACGATTTTAATTACAGGCGGGACAGGTTCTTTCGGCTATGCATTCACAGAATATGTATTGACCCATTACGAGCCGAAAAAAAATCATTATCTATTCCCGTGATGAGTTCAAACAGTTCCAGATGGCTGGAAAGTTTCAGAAATATAAAGAAAAACTGCGTTTTTTCATCGGCGATGTCCGGGACAGGGAGCGGATGTTTCGGGCTTTGGACGGGGTAGATTACGCAGTCCATGCAGCGGCTTTAAAGCAAGTGCCTGCCTGTGAGTACAATCCTATAGAAGCAGTAAAAACGAATATTAATGGGGCAATGAACCTTGTAGATGCGGCGCTGGACCGAGGGGTAAAGCGGGTAGTAGCTCTGTCCACGGACAAAGCAGTAAATCCCATTAATCTGTATGGCGGGACAAAACTGGTGTCCGACAAGTTATTTATTGCAGCAAATGCTTATTCCGGTGAAAAAGATGTTTGTTTTTCCATTGTCCGCTATGGGAATGTAGCTGGAAGCAGAGGCTCTGTCATCCCATTTTTCCGGCAACTGACAGCCCGGGGAGAAAATAAGCTTCCCATTACAGATTACCGAATGACCCGGTTCTGGATCAGCCTGGAGGAAGGCGTGCAGCTGGTAATTAAAGCGCTTGGGGAAGCAAAAGGCGGAGAGACTTTTATATCAAAAATCCCGTCATTTCGGATTACTGATTTAGCAGAGGCCATGGCACCGGAATGTGCCAGAGAGGAAGTGGGAATCCGGGAAGGGGAGAAACTTCATGAGATCATGATAACCAGAGAAGATTCTGCCATGACTTATGAGTATGAGAAACACTATATTATTTATCCTCATTACAGTTGGTGGGAGGAGCACCGTATCCTGCCGGGAGGAAAAAAGGTGGAGGATGGCTTTGAATACAGTTCCGGCACAAATACAGAGTGGTTAGATGTCCTTCAGCTTCGGGAACTGCTGGCACAGATGCAGGAGGGTCATTGGAAGGAAAATAAGATGCATTAAAATCAGAAAAAGGAGACAGGACATGGGTTATAAAACAGAACAGGAAGCCTTTTGGAGCGGAGAATTTGGAAATGATTACATAGAGAGGAATGCATGTACGAAAAAATCCCTTGCGGCTGTACTGGGGCTTTATTCCAGGATTGCAGCCAGCGCACCGGGATTAAAAAGCGTGCTCGAATTCGGGGCGAACATTGGAATTAATCTGAAAGCGATCAAGACCTTGATTCCGGACATTCAGACAGCGGCCATCGAGATTAATCATCAGGCAGCGGCCAGGTTAAAGGAGGATTCCTTTTTTGAAGGGAAGATAGAAGTGTTTGAGACTTCTATTTTGGAATATGAGCCGGTGAAAAAATATGATCTGGCATTGATATCCGGCGTATTAATCCATATTAACCCACAGGAACTGCAGACGGTGTATGAAAAATTATATGATTCCTCTGAAAAGTATATCTGCATGATAGAATATTATAACCCAACTCCGGCAGAGATTCCTTACCGGGGGCATGAGGGAAAATTGTTTAAGCGGGATTTTGCCGGAGAATTTCTGGATCGGTATCCTGACTGCCAGTTGGCAGACTATGGCTTTCAATATCACAGAGATCATTATTTTCCCGGGGATGACAACACCTGGTTTTTAATAGAGAAAAGGAACTGAACGGAAGGAGAATTCTGGTGAATAAGGAGATAGAAACTCTGATAGAAAAAAAGCAGTGGGAACAAGCCTGGGAAGTGATTGCCGATTATGAAGCAGCACAGCCAGGGAATGCGGAACTTAATGTTTATAAATGCCTGTGCGCCATGTACATTGGGGAATACAAAGCAGCTTTTCAGTATGCCAGAGCGGCAGTAAAAGATATGCCCTATTCTCCCGATGCACATTATAATTGTGCCTGTGCATGCCAGGCTTGCGGAAAAATATATGATGCTTACGAACAGTATGGAATAGCATTGGAATTGGCTTCAGGGGGGAATGATTATCAGTTTGATGTTTCTGTTCTGGAACAGAACATGGATGATTTGCTGGGATTGATTTACATGGATACTGAAGAGATTCAAGGAGAGGAGGCAAAAGAAAAAAAGCGGTATGTGGACTACTTAATTGAAAAAAGCGATATGAAATGGGAGATTGGCACGTCGCTGTTTCACAGCGATTATGAAATAATTTCTTCCGAATATACGGATTACCGGCATCTGCCTAAACTGTATGCTGCCCCTGCCTCGGCAGAAGCAGGCTGGCGTCTGATGTGTGAGCATTATGACAGGACTACCCGTTATTCCAGGGCAGAACTTCAACGTTCTGAAATGGAAATCAATCATATAGAGGTGGAATCAGAAAAAGACATTTTTCTTCCGATTGTAATGCCGGAGAACGGATATTTGTCTTTTGAAATGAATGGTAAAAAAGCGCTTATTTTGAATAAGCAGCCTTGGCAGTATATCATATTTTGAATAAGCAGCCTTGGCAGTATATCAATTACCGTATTCCCAAAGGAAAATGTTCTGTTTCTTCAGAACACAAGTTTCGTATTGGGACGGCGATTCCCATAGAACATCATCCAAAGAGAAAACGGTTGGTATTAAATATTTTTATTGACGGGCTGTCTCAGTCAGTCCTTGGCAGAGAATTTCCGGAATTGATGCCGAATACGTATAAATTTTTCAAAAAAGGAATGGTATGCGTCAATGGCTTTACAGCAAGCGACTGGACATTTCCTTCCATTGCCAGTATTGTAACCGGACAGACAGCCGTAAAGCATAAAATGCTTCATTCCAGGCTGTTTCGAAAATTGGATAAAGATACCCCGATGTTATTTGAATATTTTAAAGAGGCCGGATACAATACCGCAAAGATAGGAGGAAACTGGCGTATTACCCCCAATTACGGGTATGCCCGGGGGATAAACCGTACCTTGTATCAACATCATTACAGCGGATATTTTGCGGAAGACATTATAGCGGATACCGTAGAACAGATGCATTCCATGCGGGAGACCGATCAGTTTATCTGGATGGAGATCGGTGATCTGCACATGGTGGCTGACGGGATCAATCTTGGTTTTCATGTAAGTGAATTTCCTTTGTGGGAAAATCAGCAGGAGCAGACAAAAATTAATTCCGTGAAACAGGATTATAATGCGGATCTGGTCAGATATTACAAAAAAGAAATGGAAAGGATAGACCGCAAATTATCCTCTTTATATCAATATATTGAAGATAATTATAGAGAGGATGAAATCCTGGTGTCTCTGTTTGCAGATCATGGCCAGGGATTTTTGATTCCGCCGGGCCAGGAATTTTTAAGCCGGGGCCGCAGCAATGTGGCGTTTATGGTCCGGGGCGGCGGAGTGGAAGGCGTGACAGAGGAAATCATATCCACCTGCGACTATGCGCCGATGATGTGCCATCTGGCGGGCGTGCCTTTTTCCTTTGAAAATACCGACGCCCATCTCCCTTTGTGCTTTGGAGGAGAAAAAGAGCGGGAATTTGCCGTCACGGAGAGTATCCATGTGGATGATCCCTATCAGATTGCGCTGAAGGGAAAAGACTTTACCTTTTATTTCACCAGTGAGGAGCTTGTAACCTCAGAATGCAGAATCCCGCTGAAAAAGTACAGCGTGAAACTGGAAAATAACCAGGGAGAGGAACTGGAAAACACGGAATTAAAAACACGGCTCACGGAGTATTGCCTCAAGCATGTTTCTCCGTGTGTGATTTATGACAATGAAGCATAAGGCAGGAGGGCAGGCGTTGGAAAAAGGCGTATTATATTGGATTACCGGGCTTTCCGGAGCGGGAAAGACGACCATTGGAACAAAATTATATTATGAAATGAGAAAGTCCTGTCCCGGGCTGGTGATTCTGGACGGGGACATTCTGAAAAAGCTGGTGGGGGACTCTCTGGGGTATTCCCGCAAGGAGCGTCTGAAACGGGCCAGCTATTACTCTGAAATGTGCAGAATGCTGACGGATCAGGGGATCACAGTGATTATCTGCACCATTGCCATGTATGATTCCGTTCGGGAATGGAACCGGCGGAATATTGAAAAGTATGTGGAAATTTATCTGAAGGTTGATCGGGAAGTTTTGATAAAACGGGACAAAAAGGGGCTGTATTCCAGGCAGAAGTCTGGGAAAGCCTCTGAAATTGCAGGCCTTGACATAGAGGTGGAGTATCCGAAAACACCTGACCTGGTGATTGAAAACGACGGTTCCGTGTCTGTCCGGGAATGCGTGGAACGGATCATGGCGTATCCAGTGAAACAAAAAGACACGTTTCGCCGGGATGCGGATTACTGGAACAGTTATTACGCAAAGAAGCTGACGGAGATTCAGTCCCCCAGCGATTTTGCGCGAACGGTTATTTCATATTTGGAACCAGGGAAATCTTTGATTGATTTGGGATGCGGGAATGGACGGGACAGTATTTATTTTTTGAACCATCATCTGAACGTGACGGGAATTGACGTTTCCGAAGAAGCAATTTCCCAGTTAAATCAGCTGAAACTGGAAAACGGGAATTTTGTCTGTGATGATTTTGTAAGTTCAAAAGCATTATATCAGGTGCAGTACGACTACATTTACAGCCGTTGGACGATGCATGCCATTTCTGAACAGCAGGAAGATGAGCTATTGGGCAATGCCAGGGATGCCCTGAAGGAAGGGGGACTGTTCCTGATCGAAGCCCGGAGCGTGCGGGATTCCCTGTATGGAAAGGGAACATGCGTGGGAAAGCACGCGTATATCCATAACGGGCATTTCCGGAGGTTTATGGAGAGAGAAGTTTTTATAGAAAAGCTGAAAGAACGTGGATTTCAGGTGATATCTGCAGAAGAGGGAGAGAATTTTTCAAAAACGGAAACGTCCAATCCAGTGTTGGTGCGGATCGTTGCATCCCGGGAAATGAAGGGAGAACAGGCATATGGAAAAATTGGCAATTGAAGGCGGCTATCCGGTTCGAGCCAGTAAAATTTATTACGGAAGGCAGTGGATTGATGAGGATGACGTTCAGGCAGTGACGGAGGTTTTAAGAAGCAGTTTTATCACCTGCGGGCCGAAGGTGGACGAGATGGAGCGGACGCTGAAAGAGTATACCGGAGCGGAATATGCGGTGGCGGTGTCCAACGGGACGGCGGCCCTCCACTGCGCCTGCATGGCGGCGGGCATTGGCCCGGGAGACCAGGTGATTACAACGCCCCTGACCTTTGCGGCAAGTGCAAACTGCGCGCTCTATTGCGGCGCGGCACCTGTATTTGCGGACATTGATCCAGAAACCTATAACATTGATCCAGAAAGCGTCCGGGCCCATGTCACGGAACGGACAAAAGCGGTGATTGCGGTTGATTTTACGGGACAGGCAGTGAGGCATGAGGAAATCCGCGCCATATGTGAGGAATTCCATCTGGTTTTCATTGAGGACGCCGCCCATGCAATCGCCACAAAATATAAGGGAAAACAGGTGGGAAGCCTTGCGGATCTGACCACCTTCAGCTTCCATCCGGTAAAGACCATCACCGGCGGGGAAGGGGGAGCGGTGCTTACAAACAGCGAAGCGTTCTATCAGAAGCTAATGCTTGCCCGCACCCATGGAATCACCCGGGAGGAAGGTCAGATGGAGCATCCCATCCAGGAAGGCCCCTGGTGGTATGAACAGGTGACGCTTGGGTATAATTACCGTCTGACGGATTTTCAGGCGGCTCTGATTGTAAGCCAGATGAAGAAGCTGGACCGTTTTGCAGCCAGAAGAAAAGAAATCGCGGAGCGGTACAATGAGGCTTTTTCTGAAATTCCGGAGCTGACGCTGCAGAGAGAGATTCCGGAGTCAGACACCTGCAGGCATTTATACATGATCCGTTTGAGACTGGAGAACTTGAAATGCAGCCGGAGGGAATTTTTTGACGCGATGGGAGAGGAAAATGTACAGTGCCAGATCCATTATA
The DNA here is from genome assembly GCF_056822245.1 of Petralouisia sp. Taxonomy (NCBI): domain Bacteria; kingdom Bacillati; phylum Bacillota; class Clostridia; order Lachnospirales; family Lachnospiraceae; genus Petralouisia; species Petralouisia sp. The sequence continues at coordinate 9,555 of NZ_JBQIOP010000006.1, forward strand.
TTCCCGTGTACTGGTTCCCCTATTATCAGCGTCTCGGCTATGAAAAGGGGCTTTGTCCCAATGCGGAAGAGGTTTATCAGGGAATTATGAGCATTCCCATTTATCCGGCTATGACGGATCAGGATGTGACAGACGTCATTCATGCAGTCAAAAAAGTAGTGGAAAATTACAGAAAATAGATTTGTTGGTGCAATTGAAACTTTTTTGCGAGAAATGGAGTTTGGGAAAATGTTCCATATGTTTGAGAAAATTAATCAGGGAAGTCCTTACCTGATTGCGGAAATGAGCGCAAATCATGCAGGAAAACTGGACAATGCCCTGGAAATTGTCCGGCAGTCAGCAAAAGCTGGCGCAGATTGCGTAAAGATACAGACTTATACGGCAGATACCCTGACCATAGATTGTGACAGTGAGTATTTTCGGGTGAAAGGCGGATTATGGGATGGATACCGGTTATATGATTTGTATCAGGATGCGGGAACTCCCTGGGAATGGCAGGCCCGCATAAAAGAAGAGTGTGAAGCGTGCGGCGTGGATTTTCTTTCTACGCCTTTTGATGCTGCTGCGGTGGATTTTTTAGAACAGATAGGCTGCGAAGCCTATAAAATCGCAAGTTTTGAGCTGGTGGATCTTCCGCTGATAGAATATGTCGCGTCGAAAGGCAAGCCGATGATTATATCCTGCGGAATGGGAAGCCTGGAGGAAATCCAGGATGCCGTGGACGTCTGCCGCAGAGTTGGAAATCATCAAATTGTTTTATTGAAGTGCTGCAGTGAATATCCGGCCAGCTGGGCAGACATGCATCTGGGGAATATTCCGGATATGAAACAGCGGTTTGGGGTCAGCGTTGGATTGTCCGATCACAGCATGGGAAGCCTGGGAGCGGTGGTGGGCGTTGCTCTGGGGGCTTGTGTTGTGGAAAAACACGTTTGCCTGTCAAGAAAAATAAAAAATCCGGACAGTGAGTTCAGCATGGAGATGGATGAATTTGCCAGAATGGCGCAGGATGTGCGGAATGCGAAATTAATTGCCCGGGGGCCTGATTACACATTATCAGAAAGGGAAAAAAGCTCTCTGATTTTCAGAAGAAGTTTATTTGCTGTGAAAGACATTGGCGCCGGAGAAGAATTTACTCCAGAAAATGTCCGCAGTATCCGGCCGGGGTATGGTTTGGTTCCGAAATATATGCAGATACTGCTTGGGAAAAAAAGTAGGCGTGAAATTCACAGAGGGGAACCTATTACCAGGGAGATGACGGAGGGACTGGAGGAATGAAAATTCTTTGTTTATACGGGAATGAATGTGCTTTAGAGTTGTTTGAGTGGATGAAAAATCTTGGACACAAAGTTGTGTTATGGAAAGAAAAGTTGAAAGAAAACTGGTGCGCAGCGTGAATGCCGGAGTGTCCAGACTGGAGGCAGATAGGCTGATGTTGTGTGAAATTACAGAGGAAGATACGTCGCTGATTGTCAAATGGCGCTCGGACCCGGAAGTGTACCGGTATTTTTTATCACCCCATCCATTGACGGCAGAGGAGCATCTGGACTGGTACAAAAACCGGTATTTACATCAAAATAACCGGGTGGACTGGGTAGCGGCAGAGAAAGCCACAGGAAAGCGTGTGGGCATTTTTGGCATAAAGCGGGAAAAAGCCGGTGATGCTGAAGCGGAAGTGAGCTATCTTCTTGCGCCTGAATTTCGGGGAAAGGGGTATGCCGCTGAAGCAGTGGAGCGAATTTTGAAATTTGCGTCAGACCAGTGGCTCTGCCATGGGGCGGTTGCAAGAATTCATGGGAACAATCAGGAATCCATCAGGTTTATTGGGAACCTTGGATTTGTATGGCTTGAGACAGTGGGAAATTTTGTTACATATCGGAAAACGTTGGAAAAGAAAGACGGTAAGAGATGGAAGAACAAAAAGTTGTTTTGATTACTGGGGGAGCGTCGGGGTTGGGAAGAGTTTTAGTGGAGGAATTTATCAAAGAAGGGTATCAGGTGTGTTTTACTTTTTGGAAAAGCAAAGAAAATGCCCGGAGGTTGTCAGAACTTTATGGGGATAAAGTTCTGGCAGTCAATGCTGACGCAGCAGAGTATGAAAAGGCATTAGAAGCGGTAAATACCTGTATGGAACATTTTGGGAGATTGGATGTATTAGTGAATAATGCTGCCAGTGCAAGGGATGCTTCTTTAGTTCGGCTGGAACAAGAGGATTTTAAATATACGCTGCAGCATGTGCTGTATCCGGTATTTTATTACAGTAAGGCGGTTTGCGGGCATTTCATCAAGGCCGGCAAGGGGAAGATTATTAATATCGGTTCTATCAATGGATTGCGGGGACGTGAAGGCAGCCTTGCATATTCAACGGCAAAAGCAGGAATTGAGGGATTTACCAAAACCATTGCAAAAGAACTTGGGATGTATAACGTGAATTGCAATGTGGTGGCGCCGGGCTATATTGATACGGATGGACAGAGGAATACCAGTGAATTGATTAAGAAAATGGTATTGGATGAATGTGCAATCAGAAAACTGACTGATCCTGCGGAAGTGGCGAATCTGGTTATTTTTTTGGCCGGAGAAAGATCCAATAACATTACAGGGCAGGTTTATCAGATTGATTGCGGACAATATATATAAGGATGGAGTGTACAAAAAATGAATACAGTTGCGATTGTCCAGGCCAGAATGGGTTCCACGCGGCTTCCCGGGAAGATAATGACAGAGCTTTGCAAAAAGCCCATGCTGTGGCATATTGTGAAAAGAGTCCGGCAGTCTGAATCTGTGAATGAGGTTGTGGTTGCCACATCCAGGGAACCGGCGGATGATGCAGTAGAAGAACTGGCAGAGAAAAATCATATTGTATTGTGGCGCGGCAGCCAAAATCATGTGCTAAAACGATTTTATGAATGCGCCTCCTATTACAAAGCAGATATTGTTGTTCGGCTGACAGGGGATAATGCGTTGGTGGACGCTGGAATCATAGACAGCGGAATTGCTTATTTTAAGGAAAGTCATCAGGATTATATTTATTACAGGGAGGGGCTTCCTTTGGGGATGGCAATTGAGATTTTCACATATGACGCATTGAAATGTGCATATGAAAATACATCAGACGCTCAGTGTATAGAACATGTGACCCCGTATTTATATAAAAATCCGCAGCTGTTCCAGGCGGAACGCGTACCCTGTGTTGGAAAAGACTACAGTTATTTGCGTTGGACCATGGATACAGAGCGGGACAAAGAACTGATTTCAGAAATTTATAAAAATTTATATCAGGAAGGAAAGTATTTTTCCTTTGAGGATATTTTAAAAGAATATGAAAAACATCCGCAATGGAAGTTTCTCAATACAGATATAGAACAGAAAAAGGTCACATATCAGGGGGAAGAGGCAGAGAATTAAATGGCAGAATTATGTTTGGGCACCGTTCAATTCGGAATGGATTACGGGATTAACAATACCTCTGGAAAGCCGTCGGAACAAGAGGTTTTTGAAATATTGGATTTAGCAGTTGCCCATGGGATAAAGGTTTTTGATACAGCTGCAGCTTATGGCAATGCGGAAGAACTTCTTGGTAAATATAGGAAAGCAAGGCAGCTCGAAGAAGAAAACTTTAAAGTGGTGTCAAAGCTGCGTCCGGAAATCCTTGAAAATGCAACGGATGTGCAGGGAAGATTGGCAGATGAAATTTACGGTTCTTTGGAAAGGCTTAAGATGCAGCGGCTATACGGTTATTTATTGCATAAAGCAGAGTATATTTATGACCGTAAGGCAGTTGCGGCTTTAGACAGGATGAAACAGGACGGACTGATAGAACATATAGGTATCTCCATTTATCATATAAGAGAAGGAGAAGCAGCGGTTGAGAGCGGAATCATTGATTTCATACAGATGCCCTATAATATTTTTGATCAGCGGGGAGATACGACTGGTTTCTTAAAAAAAGCAAAGTCAAAAGGGATAACCATGTTTACAAGAAGCGCCTTTCTGCAAGGTTTATTTATGATGGATTATGATAATATTCCAGATTGTTTAGAAAGTGCAAAAAGGTATTTATATGAGTTTGACAATTTATTAAAGGAATTTCAAATAGATAAGGTGAGCGCTCTTTTGAATTATCCTGCGCAGAATCCTTATATTGATTATGTTGCAGTTGGGGTGGACCATGCAAAACAGCTGCAGGAGCATATGGAAAAATTTGGGGAGCAGCTTCCAAGTGAATTTTTACAGAGCATTCAACAGCGGTTTGGGAATGTGGAAGAAGAAATCATTCTGCCGAATTTGTGGAAAACGAAATAAATATTTCCTGAAAGACTACAGAAAAAACTGTTCCAAATAGCAGATAAGTCTGCTACAATAATAGTATTCTGAAAGGGAACAGTGAAAACAATGAAAAAATTATTATTCCGTGCCGATGGAAATGCTGCAATCGGCGCAGGCCATATCATGCGCTGTCTGTCCATCGGAGAGGCGGCCCGGGAACTGGGACTGGAATGTGTCTATGTGACTGCGGACGCTTCTTTTGAAAAAGTGATTCAGGACAGGGGCTTTTCCTGTGTGGTAATGAATACATTATATTCTGATATGGACTGTGAATGGCCGGCCTTAGAACCCGTCTTAACCCGGGTTGGGCCGGATGCTGTTTTTATCGACAGCTACTATGTAACGCCGGATTATTTGAAGAGACTGGGAGCTTACGGCAAAACAATCTATCTGGACGATGTGCTTGCGTTTGCCTATCCGGTGGACGTACTGATTAATTATAATATTTATGCTGACAGGGAGGATTATGAATCCCTGTATTCCGGGGAAAATACAACAATGCCAGAGCTGCTTTTAGGAGCCGGATACGTGCCTTTGCGGAAAGAATTTCAGCTTTCTGAAGTCCCGCCTGTCCGGGCGCATATGGAGCGTGTTCTTGTATCCGTAGGCGGGGCAGACCCGGAGCGTATGGCGCTGAAATTCTTAAATTGTTTTATTCAGGACAGGGAACTGGCAGGCCGCTGTGAGTTTCATTTTATTCTGAATTCCTTAGAGCCGGACAGGGAAGAAATCAAAGAAATTGCCGCCCGCCATTCCTGGATTTTTCTTCATGAGAATGTGCGCCGTATGTCAGAATTAATGTTAAACTGTGACGCGGCTATATCAGCGGCAGGCTCTACGCTGTATGAATTGTCGGCCTGCGGCGTGCCCACCATCACTTATGTACTGGCAGATAACCAGATTCCCGGAGCGTCAGCCTTTGAGGCCCGTGGAATTATGGTAAATGCCGGAGACTGTCGGAAGAAACCGGATTTTCTGGCAGGAGTGTGCCGGGAGCTGAAGCTTTTGGCGGCAGATGCCAAAAGACGGGTGAAGATGAGCAAAAAGGGCCGTGAAACGGCGGACGGAACAGGGGCTGAGCAGATGCTCCGGGAGATTGTTTTGTAAGAAGCTTTCTGCAGGGTACGGTCGGAAAATGAAATTTTCAGACCGTACCCTGTAATTTTCTGCAGGACTGACGCTCCACCAGTCTGCAGGGAAGCTGAATCTTCATGGCAGTTGCCGGCTGCTGCTTTAAGATATGAAAAACAATGTTTGCGCCGAAATTTCCCATATCGTAAGCCGGGGCATGGACGGTAGTCAGAGGCGGCGCGGTAAAGGCGGACAGACTGGTATCGTCAAAGCCCACCAGCGAAATGTCGTCAGGCACCCGGAACCCTTTGTCGTTTAACGCATGAAGCGCGCCGATGGCAATGGGATCACTGGAGGCAATTACGGCAGTGGGGAGAGTTTCCTGCTCCAACAGCCGGTTCATCATCCGATAACCGGATTCAGTGGTGAAAGATTCCTCCTGTATATAAGCTTCAAAGGTCAGGCCGTGTTCCAGACAGTAATCACAGAAAAGCTGTCTGCGCACATCTGGAAACAGCGTGCCGTCTGCAAGATATTCTTTTCCGCCTAGAAATCCAATGCGTCTGTGTCCCAGAGAGGTCAGGTAATTCAGCCCTGTGTTCATGGCGTCTGCGAAATCCATTGTAATTGTGGAAACATTTCTGTCCTCCACCGGCATATCCAGAAAAATAATGCTGTTTGTCAGGGCGCGGAACCGGGCAATTTCTTCGCTGCTGAATTTCCCCACGCAAACCAGCGCGTCTACGTTTTTCAATGCGTCCATATAATTCACGTCGGCTTTATAAGTCCGGAGCACATGAATGCAGTTCTGCATACAGAAATCTTCAATGCCCTGGCGGATCAGCAGGTAGTAATTATCCTCCAGTTCCTGTTGGGGAGAAAACCACTGGACAATGCCCAGAGTGTAGAGCGATTTACTGGACGTCCTGGATTTTTTCTTATAATTCAGGGTGTGGGCGGTATCCAGAACCTTCTGACGCGTCTCAGGAGAGACGTTCAGCGTGGTGTCATTATTTAAAATTCTTGAGACAGTAGCCGGGGAAACTCCTGCGGATACTGCAATGTCTTTGATGGTTGTCATAAATTCCTCCCAAACGATTTTCCAATTCCTGCCTCCGGCAGGAGCTTTGGAACTTGCCTGAAAACAGTATAGCAAAAAAAATCACAAAATGGAACTGTTAATTTAGTAAACTGCCATCATACTCAGCCTGCCGTCTGGCGGGCCCCATGGCCATCCATACTATGGAAGCCAGAGGGCTTTCATAGTAAACCCCCATGCCCCGCGTTGGCACCACTGCGCATGAAACAGGGGCAAGCCGAGAGTTTTTATTTCTTTAGCTGCAAAGATGAACTATAATTATCTTATCGGCAAAGATCGGTTTTCATTTTGGGCTGACAGCCCGCATAGTAAACTGATTTGTGGTTCTCTCATTTGCACCACCACCTGTCCAGCCGTACATGGCAAAAGGACGCATAGTAAAATATCAACAGACAGAGAACCGTGCCATAAATTTTCTCGGAAAGAGGTGCCGTTATGAAGAAAGTTTACGACAATTGTTGTGGTATTGATGTGCACAAAAAACTTATGGTTGCCTGCTTTATCCATGGCAGAGAGCAGGAAGTGCGTGAGTTTGGTGCAACAACCAGGGAGCTCCTGGAGCTGGCTGACTGGCTGGCCAAAGGCGGATGCCAGATGGCCGCTATGGAAAGCACCGCTTCCTACTGGAAGCCACTGTATAACATCCTGGAATCCTCCGGCTTAAATGCCATGGTAGTGAACGCCCGCCATATGAAGGCCGTTCCCGGCAGAAAAACGGATGTAAAGGATTCCGAATGGATCGCCGACCTTTTACAGCACGGACTTTTACAGCCAAGCTATATCCCGGGCAGGGATCAACGGGAGCTGCGTGAACTGGTCAGCTACCGCAGGAGCCTGATCCAGGACCGTACCAGGGAGCTTAACCGGCTGCAGAAGATGCTGGAAGGAGCCAACATTAAGCTTTCCGGAACGATTGCAGATATCAATGGGAAAAGCGCACGCAGCATTATAGACACCATCCTTTCAGGAACTGCAATTGACAGTTCCAAATATGATGAAATGTATGATAATAAAGTAATCGCGCATAACCTCAAAGCCTCAAAGGAGCAGATCATCGATGACCTGAACGGTTTTATGTCACCATTGCAGAGGAAAATGATGAAGGAACTCCTAAAACATGTGGACGAACTGGATGCCCATATCCAACATCTGAATGATGACATTGACAGCCATATGAAGCCGGAGGAAAAGCAGGCAGTCGATGCAATCAAGGATGTTGCCGGATTGGGTATCAGCAGTTCGCAGGCAGTCATTTCCGTAATCGGGACAGACATGGAACGTTTTCCTACAGATGCCCATATTTCCTCATGGGCGGGACTCTGCCCCGGTGATAATGAAAGCGCCAAAAAACGCAGGACCGGAAAGACCAGGAAAGGCAATCATCTGCTGCGGACAACATTGATTGTATGTGCGCATTCTGCGGTCAAAGTGAAGAACTCCTATTTCCGGGCGCAGTTCCAGAGGATAAGCGCCCACAGGGGGAGCAAAAAAGCATATGTGGCAGTTGCCCACTCCATGCTGATCGCCATATACCACATCCTTAAAGATGGAGTTGCATTTCAGGATTTAGGGGCGGATTATTACAACCAGTTCAATAAGGAACGCAAGATCAACGCCTACCTGAAGAAGTTAAAAGCATTAGGCTGGGAAGTGCCTGAAGCCATGGAGACACAGCCAGCTTAATCATAATTTTTGAAGCAAAATCTTGTTATAGGGGTAGTTTGCGCTTTTTTATCCTCCCGCAAGATTCTGTTTCATAGTAAATTTACTAAATATCTGTAACAGCAGAATATTTAACCGCCGGAGTAATAGGCGAAGCATAATCGAAAGAGCAGGAATTTTGCATCAGAAATTTCTAAATAAATTTACTAAAAATATTGACTGTTTACTAAAGAGCAATTATAATATCCATAGAACCATGGAAAAGAACCTGAAAAGGTGCAAATAAAATAAGAAAGGCGGGCAAAGTCCAATGAAAGAAACAAAAGTATTACTGGAAGAATTTGCGGCTGAGAAGCATCAGGAACGTCTGAAAGAGATTTATGTGGACCCGGGCGTTTTGGATTACCAGAATGAGCGTTATCAGGAGGCAATCCGCAAGTTTGAAGAATTATTTGGAGCGGGAGAAGCAGAACTGTACAGTGCGGCAGGCAGAAGCGAAGTGGGAGGCAACCACACAGATCACCAGCATGGAGAGGTGATTGCAGCATCTATTAATCTGGATGCCATTGCAGTGGTGCGCAAGTCCAAAGAGCCTGTGATTAAGCTTTTGTCAGACGGGTATCCCATGATTACCGTGGATCTTGCCCAGCTAGAAAAGCGGGATGCGGAAGAAGGCACCTCTGCCGGCCTGATTCGGGGAATGGCTTACGGCCTTAAGAAAAACGGCCATGAGATCGGAGGATTTCAGGCGTATGTGACCAGCAACGTGTTAAACGGGGCGGGAATGTCAAGCTCTGCAGCTTTTGAGGTGCTTGTAGGCACCATCCTTTCCGGTTTGTACAATGAGATGTCCGTCAGTCCGGTGGAGATTGCGCAGGTGGCTCAGTATGCGGAAAATGTGTATTTCGGCAAACCCTGCGGCCTGATGGATCAGATGGCATGTTCTGTGGGCGGCCTGATACATATTGATTTTGCAGATCCGGAGCATCCTGTGGTGGAGAAAGTGGAGGTGGATTTCAGCTCTTATCATCACAGCCTCTGTATTACAGACACAAAAGGCTCTCATGCGGATTTAACCGATGATTATGCCATGATTCCCCAGGAAATGAAGAAGGTGGCAGGATTTTTCGGAAAAGAATTTTTAAGAGAAGTGGATATAGCGGAATTTTATAAAAATATCCCCGGCGTCCGGAAGGAATGCGGCGATCGTCCGGTGCTGCGGGCCCTGCATTTCTTTGAGGAAGATAAGCGGGTGGAGCGGGAGGTTGCAGCCTTAAAAGCCGGAGACTTCCAGAAATTCTTGGATACCGTGAAAGAATCCGGTGATTCTTCCTTCAAGTATCTTCAGAATATTTACACCAATAAAGACGTGCAGAACCAGAGCGTTTCCATGGGCCTTGCAGTCAGCGACTCCATCCTCCCGGGCCATGGGGCAAGCCGTGTGCACGGCGGCGGATTTGCCGGAACCATTCAGGCGTTTGTGGCAGATGATTTTGTGGAAGAGTACAGAGAAGCCCTGGATAACCTCTACGGCGAGGACTCCTGCCATGTGCTGAAGGTACGTCCCTTCGGCGGAATAAAAGTTTTAGATTAAAAAGAAAGGAAGATCCCCTTATGATTAACGAAGCTATCAAGAAATTAGTCTGCTACGGATTAGAGCACGGCCTGGTTGGGGAAGAGGACATTATTTTCACCACCAACCAATTGCTGGAAACCTTACAGATAGACGAATACGAAGAACCGGAAGAAACCTACAGAAATGTGGATCTGGAATCTGTTTTAAAGGAACTGTTAGACTACGCTTATGAGCACGGCGTACTGGAAGAAAACGGCGTGGTATACCGTGACCTGTTTGATACGAAGCTGATGGCAAAGCTGATGCCCCGCCCCAGCGACGTGATTGGAAGATTCTGGGATATTTACCACAGAGACGGCCCCAGGGCGGCTACAGATTTCTATTATCATCTCAGCCAGGACAGCGACTATATCCGCCGCTACCGAATTGCAAAAGATGTGAAATGGAAAGCCCAGACTCCTTATGGTGAGATGGATATTACCATCAATCTTTCCAAACCTGAGAAAGATCCTAAAGCCATTGCGGCGGCCAAAAATGCAAAACAGAGCGGATATCCCAAATGTCTGCTGTGTGTGGAAAATGAAGGATATGCCGGCCGCATCAATCATCCGGCCAGACAGAACCACCGGATTATTCCGGTTACGATCCAGGACAGCCGTTGGGGATTCCAGTATTCTCCCTATGTGTATTATAATGAGCACTGTATTGTGTTTAATTCCAGGCATATTCCCATGAAAATTGAACACGGCACATTCTGCAAGCTTTTTGATTTTGTTAAGCAGTTCCCCCATTATATTGTGGGCTCCAATGCGGATCTGCCTATCGTGGGCGGCTCTATTTTAAGCCACGACCATTTCCAGGGCGGAAGCTATGAATTTGCCATGGCAAAAGCTCCCGTTGAGCGGGAATTTACAGTAAAGGGCTTTGAGGATGTGAAGGCAGGCATTGTAAAATGGCCCATGTCCGTGATTCGGATTGCCGGAGAGGATACAGACAGGCTGATTGCCCTTGCAGATAAGATACTGGAAGCCTGGAGAGGCTATACCGACAAAGACGCATTTATTTTTGCAGAAACAGAGGGAGAGCCTCACAACACCATTACGCCCATTGCCAGAAAACGGGGAGATTTGTTCGAACTGGATCTGGTGCTGCGCAACAATATCACCACAGAAGAACATCCCATGGGACTTTACCATCCCCATGCAGAGCTGCACCATATCAAAAAAGAAAATATCGGCCTGATTGAAGTGATGGGTCTTGCGGTTCTTCCGGCCCGGCTGAAAGAGGAAATGGAAACTCTGGCGTTGGCCATTGTCAATAAAAAAGACATCCGTGCAGAGGAAAGCATCAGCAAACATGCAGACTGGACCGAAGAGTTCCTTCCCAAATACAAAGAAGTGACGAAAGAAAATGTAATGGATATTTTACATAAGGAAATCGCGCTGGTATTCAGCAAAGTACTGGAACATGCCGGAGTTTATAAGAGAGATGAAGCAGGCCAGAAATCCTTTGACAAATTCACTGCAAGCCTCAGCGAAGGGAAGTAAAAGAATGCATTAAAAATGCCGATGATTTTCAGATACAGAAATGTTTTTTTATAGAAAAGGAGCAGCCGCCCGCAAAGTGGTTAGCCTCCAGCTATGATCAGAATAAGCCTACCTGTAACCGGCCAGGTTAGCGAGGTAGGCTTATTGATTTTCACCTGCTGTCAGATTTAATGACATCCCTCAGAACCGCACCCATGAGTTCCGCAGCTGTGTCCTTCCTCGTGGGAGTGGTGGGAGCATACCGTATCCGGATTATAAACAAGCTGTCCTTTCAGGAAGGATTCTACCTGAGCGTCTGCGTTTCCGGTAGCCCCGGGATACAGTTCAATTCCTGCTTCAGCCAGGGCGTTTCTTGCGCCGCCGCCGATTCCGCCGCAGATCAGCACATCTACGCCGCCGCCCATAAGAAATCCTGCAAGGGCTCCGTGTCCCTGCCCGTTGGTGTCTACAATTTCAGAAGATATTACGTTTCCGTTTTCCACTTCATATACTTTAAACTGACTGGAATGTCCAAAATGCTGAAATACTTCTCCGTTTTCATAAGTAACTGCAATTTTCATAAAATATTCTCCTTTTCTGCTATGATTGCCGTTTCTCAGGCAGCCCTGGGAACTGGTGCAAATCTGATAGCTGCCGCCGTCAATGGTAAGGGAAGAACCTTCTACCAGAAAGCGGGCCAGTTTCCGCCGGGCCTGTGTGTACAGCGCCTGAACTGTGGTGCGTCCGGTTCCCATCCAGGCAGCGGCCTCCTGCTGGGTCAGCCCCTGATAGTCCAAAAGCCTTATGATTTCATATTCTTCAATGCTGAGCTGCAGCCCCTGGTTTTTTGCCGACGGGTCAGCCCCGCCGGCAAAAAAACGGGTGCAGATGGGCATTCTGCATACTTTTCTGGGTTTACTGGGACGGGCCATATCAGTTCCTCCTGAATTCTGTCTGATTCCGATGCAACAGTTCAAAGCGTGTTTGATACGCTTGTTACAGTATAAAACAATTATTAACATATGTCAATAATTGTTTTTCCAGATGTTGTTGTGAAGTAAATAATTTCATGTTACACTACCATTGAAAGACTATAATAATCAGGAGGTGGTTTCGTTGAAAAATGTAAAAAGAATCTCCGGGCTGGTTCTTGCAGCTGCGCTTGTTCTGGGAGAGCCCTGTATTCTGCAGGCGGCTGCAGCAGGAAATCAGCAGGAACCGGCAGAGACGCAGGAGCGTTTATTTGATGCGGCAGTTCGGCAGGAGCCAGATGAAAATCAGTTTCAGGAAGGCGGCAGTTTGGAAGAAGAAATGCCGGCCCAAAGAGAGGCGCAGCAGGAGCCGGGAGGCGGCCGGTTCCAGGAGCCTGCAGAAAGCAGCGGGAAACCTCTTTCGAAAGCGGCAGAAGAAACGCCGGAGCCTGCTGAAAATTTTGTGCCGGAAAATCTGACCCTTGTCAGCGGCCCGGAGGCTCAGCTGCCCTCAGTGCAGGGCTTATCTTATGACGCGTCCAGCGGAATGCTGACCTGGCAGCCGTTGGAGCTGGCGGACGAGTATCAGATTGAGGTGACAGACGCCGTTACCGGTAAAGGGTCGGCAAGCCTTACTTCAAAACAGGGACAGGTGTCTCTGGAGCAGGTGGAAAGCGTCACAGATCGGGCTTACGCCATACAGGTAACCGCACATTCGGAGCGGAGAATTTATCTGACGGGTATTTCTGAAGGGGCAGATCCGAAGCTGGCTGCAGAGAGCGACGGTTTTTTTATGGATGATGAGCAGAGTTTTTATTATTACTATCATTTTGCGGAATCATCTCCCGCCAGCATGACGGCGGCGCTCACCCCGGGAACTGCAAGAACCGTAACGTCTGTAAGCGGCATTTCTTTTCTGCGGCAGACAGACGGGTATTATGAATTTCAGGTATTGACGCCCAGGCTGCAGGATACAGAATATCTCCGGGTGGAGTATTCCAACAACAAGAATTTTAAAAACAGCGGGACGAAATTTGCCTTTGAAGCGGAGCGGACCGGGGATGTGATCCTGCAGTCGGTACGGGCAGGCGACGGGCATACCACAAAGGGATACCACAGATATCAGGGGACAGACCAGATTTACCGTACTTATCTGGGCTATTTTTCTCCGGGAGAGACTGTGTATATCCGGGCGCGGATTTATAACAAAGGATACCGCCTGGAAGAGTCAGAGACTGCGGAATGCAGATTTTCGGGATACAAAACCCTGGCCTGCCGGCTTCCGGAGATAGAGATGGGCCTGGTGAATACGGTGGTCACAGAGGACAGCATTACGCTCTGCCCCTCTCTGGAAGAAGGGTGGGCAACCGGTTTTGAATTTCAGAAAAAAGTGGACGGCGCATGGGTCAAGCTGGCAAAACAGACCGGAGACGCTTCCTATAAAGACAGCGGCTTAACGCCGGGAGTTACCTATTCTTACCGTGTCCGCGGATATGCCTTTAACCGGCTGTCCAAGAAAACCGTTTATACAAAGTGGCAGAAAGCAGGCGCCAATACCTTTGGCAGCGCATTGCGGCTGAAGGCGGAGGCGAAAGGCTCAGATTCAGTAAAGCTGACCTGGAATGCTGTGAAAGGGGTGGACGGCTACCGGATTTACCGCAGCGATACCATCAGCAGCGGCTATACCAAAACAGAAGGCGGATACATAGACAACTTTGCGAATTTTACCCTGGTGGCCACCCAAAAGGCTTCTAAGACCAGTTACACAGATAAGAAGCTGACCGCCGGAACACAGTATCTTTACGTTGTGTGCGCCTATTGGGAAAAGGACGGGCAGGAGAGCTGTCTGCAGGAGCGTGCAGACGTGCTGCTTTCTTCCAATGCGAACATGGATTTTACCGGCAGTTTCTATACCTCTTCCGGCAAATTTACCGTTGCCTGGAGCAAGATGACCGGCATTAAGGGGTACAAAGTCCAGAAAAAAGATGCGGCGGGGAATTATAAAACTTATAAAACATTAAAGGCTTCTGCAACGAAGGTGATTTTACCGAAAGTGAAGGCCAAAAAGGCTCCGGTTACCTACCGGATTTATCCCTATACCAAGAAAAAGCAGCTTACGGCAAAGGGAGCGGAATTTACCGTAGAACCTACCCTGGGGATTGTGAAAAATGTCAGAGCCAAAGCAGATACAGCGGGAATCAGCCTGTCATGGAGCAGCGTAAGCGGGGCGGACTACTATGAGGTGTACCGCTGCAGTTCAAATGATTATACCTATGACGCTGACAGCAAGACTTACCGGGTAGATCTGGATAAAGCAGTGTTGGTGGAATCGGTAAAATTAAAAACAGAAGGGGCTTTGCAGGTGAAACCAGAAGACGTCCAGGTGGCCCAGGACGGAACCGTCAGCTATGACTATGAGAACGAAGAGGTTTACGGATATGCAGCAGACGCGTCCGGACAGATCGTTCCGGCGCTGTACGATGCAAAAAATACAGTGATCAGCTCCAAAATTACAGGCACAAAAGTCAGAGATAAAAAAGTAACGGTGAAGGGCCTGGTGCCGAAAACCGAGGAACAACTGGCTTTGAGCAAAGATACAGGGGCTTTTCATCAGTATGTCAAGGATACGGCAGGAGTTCTGGAAACTGCGGAAGCAACGCTGAGGGAAGGGCCCAGAGCGGGGACGGCCTATTACTATGTGGTCCGCGCCGTTTCTGGGGGTGCGCAGAATACAAATAATGCCTGCAGCGTGGGATTTTCCAAGCCGGCAAGGGCAGTCTGCACCTTTACAGGCGTAAAAGCAGCCACTAAAGTGAAGGTAAGGAATACCTCAGAAGAACGGGCGGTTATTTCCTTTACAGCGGCAAAGAATGCCGAAGGATACATGATTTACCGTTCAGATAAGAAAAACAGCGGTTACCGGCTGATTGCCACAACCGCAAAGACCATTTACCGGGATAAAACCACCCGTCCGGGACAGACTTATTATTATAAGGTTGTTTCCTACTGTACCAACGAAAGCGGTGCAAGGGTTTATTCTACAATGACAAAGCCGGTGAAAATAACCATTAAAAAAGAGGACATTTCCATACTGGATCTGATGTTGGAGCAGTAGAATTGCAGCAGATACGAAACAGGATAGAAGGAGGATTACAGAATTATCGAAACGAGAAAAAATACAGAGCCATTTGAGATAGAAGAAATAACAGAGCAGGTGATTCTGGTGGGAATAAGCCTCCGGGAGGATGACGACACGGAGGATTCTCTGGACGAACTGGGTGAACTGGCAGAAACCGCCGGAGCGAAAGTTTTGGGAAGCGTGATACAAAGCAGGGAGCATATTCATCCGGGCACCTATCTGGGCGCAGGGAAATTACAGGAGCTGCGTCAGATCATTACAGAATGGGGAGCCACCGGGATTATCTGCGACGATGAATTGTCGCCGGCGCAGCTTCGGAATATGGAGCAGGAACTGGAATGCAAGGTGATGGACCGGACGCTGGTGATTCTGGATATTTTTGCAGCCAGGGCCTCCACCAGCGAAGGAAAAATCCAGGTGGAGCTTGCCCAGCTGAAATACCGCATGAGCCGCCTTACGGGACTGGGGGTTTCTCTGTCCAGGCTTGGAGGCGGTATCGGCACCAGAGGGCCGGGAGAGAAGAAATTAGAGATGGACCGGAGATTGATTAAGAACAGAATTTCTCAGCTGAACCGGGAGCTGAAGCAGGTGCAGAAGCACCGGGAAATTACCAGAGGGCAGCGGGAAAGGAGCCGTGTGAAAGTAGCCGCCATTGTGGGTTATACCAATGCCGGCAAATCCACGCTGCTGAACCGGCTGACCCAGGCTTCTGTGTTGGAGGAGGACAAGCTTTTTGCCACCTTAGATCCTACCACCCGCAATCTGAAACTGGAAAGCGGCCAGGAAATCCTGCTGACGGATACGGTAGGTTTTATCCGCAAGCTGCCCCATCATCTGATTGAAGCCTTCCGCAGTACCCTGGAAGAAGCAAAATACGCAGATATGATTATCCATGTGGTTGACGCGTCCAATCCCCAGTGGGAGAAGCAGATGCAGATTGTGTACCAGACCTTGGAACAACTGGGAGTATCCGGAAAGAAACGGATTACATTGTTTAATAAACAGGATAAAGTGACAGAGCGGGAACTGTTCCGGGATCTGCGGGCAGACCGGGCTTTGAAGGTTTCTGTGAAAACAGGAGAGGGCATGGAGGATTTTCTGGAGACGTTGGAGAAAATTCTGCGGGAGGATAAACAGCTGTTAGAAGGCGTATTTCCCTATGAGCAGGGAAATCAGATTCCCCCAATCCGCAAGTACGGAGAGCTTCTTAAGGAAGAATACCGGGAAGACGGGATTTATGTGAAAGCATATGTTCCCGGGGATTTGTATCCCAATCTGGCAGAGCATATACGATAAGAAACAGGAGTGAGCCGAAAGTGATTAAAATTATCATTTCTCCTGCAAAGAAAATGAAACAGGACACAGATACCCTGGAGTGCCGCGGAATGCCGGTGTTTTTGCAGGAAGCGGAATACTTGAAGGAGTTTATGAAGAAACTGGAGTATCAGCAGGCGAAGGAGCTCTGGAACTGCAATGACAGAATTGCGGCCCTCAATTATGAACGGTTTGCCCGGATGGATTTGTCCAGGCATCTGACGCCGGCCCTTCTGTCCTATGAGGGAATCCAATATCAGTATATGGCGCCGGCGGTCTTTGAGGATCAGTCCTGGGAGTATGTGGAGAACCATCTCTGCATACTCTCAGGGTTTTACGGACTGTTAAAGCCCTTTGACGGGATTGTGCCTTATCGTCTGGAGATGCAGGCGCCGGTTCGCCTGGAACATTACAGGAATCTCTATGATTATTGGGGAGCTAAGATATACCGTGAGATCCGCAGGGAGGGAGAAGTGATCCTGAATCTTGCCTCCAAAGAATACAGCAAATGCATTACCCCCTATCTGTCGCAGGAGGATAAATTTCTCACCTGCCGGTTTGGGGAATGGAAAGAAGGAAAAGTAGTGGAGAAGGGAACCCAGGTAAAAATGGCCCGGGGAGAGATGGTGCGTTTTCTGGCTCAGAATAAAGTGGAGCACACAGAGCAAATCAGGGAATTTCAGGGATTGGGATACCGGTATGAGGAAAGCCTGTCTGATGAATCTATGTATGTATTTATAAAAAGATAAGCAATGGGCCTGTGAGAGAGCATGTCTGCGGGCCGTTGAAAGAGAAGAAGAGAAAGGGCAGATTTATCACAGGAAGTACTGTGTGTAAATCTGCCCTTTCTTTTAAAAGTATTTCCAATTCCGGTCTGTCGTTTTATTCTGTAAGATTGAGGTCACCGTTTTCCTCTTCGTCCAGGTCGGCTGGATGATCTGGAGCGTCACTGTCGTCCGTCTGAGACGGTTCGTCCTGCTGGCCGCCGTTTACAGCTTTATCAATGCTGCTGGGGGTGTTCTCTGTGGTGTCATCCACCGGCAGCTCCTCCGAAGGCTCTGGCTGCTCCATAACAGGTTTCAGATAAGAAATCTCATTGGAGGAGCGGAAAATGGTTTCGGATGATCCCATCTGGTTGACCACAAGGCTGTTGGCGCCTTCCTCGAAATTATTCATGGATATCTTCAGTTCACGGTCGCTGATAAAGGAAGTGGAAACCCGTGCTCCATTTACAAATGCTTTGCTCCAGGGAGTGAAATTTGTTCCATAAATATGTAAGCCGTCGTCTAAGGCTTCCACCCGCTCCAGCGTCACATCCTGTACGCCCATCTGCAGATTGGAAGCAGGATAGAGGTCCTCTCCCTGGTATGCGTACCGTTTGCCGTAGAGGATGTCATACTGCAGAAGTTCCATGTCTCTGGAATTCTCCTCTGTGAGCTGATAGCTGCTGTTCTGATGGAAGGAAAACATAGTTCCCTCATGAATGTTCGCCTGATCCATGATAGCTGCAAGCAATTGATAAGAAGTTAAATCCTGATCTGTTTTTTTCATGCCGAAGTTGTTCCAGGTAACGTATTTCGTATTGAAAATGCTCTGGCTTTTGGTATCCTCGTCCTTAAGTCCCATGGTGGGCAGATGGTCTCCGAAGAATACAACTACGGTTTTCTCATCTCTTTTCGACAGCATATCGGTGAGATTGGCAATAAATTTATCTACTTCGTGAATCTGGTTCACATAGTATTCCCATTCGTTGTTTTTGGCTTCATTTTCCGCGCCGGTTACGGTGATTTCCGGATTCTCAATGACTTTTTCTGTGGGATAAGCCCCGTGTCCCTGTACGGTGATGGTGTAGATGAAATCCTGCTGTTCGGTGGAATCTAAGGCTTTTTCCACTTCACCGATTAAAATATTGTCAGTGGGCCATGTGCCAAGAGGCGTATATTCCTGAATATTCATCATTTCCTTGCTGATAAAGCTGTCAAAGCCCATCTGGGTAAATGCATTTTTCCGGCTGTAGAAATTGCCGCCGTTGTTATGTACCACATGAGTGCCGTAACCCAGGTTGTTTCCCAGGTCGGAAGCAACGCTTTCGCAGGAGGTGGATTTCAGGATTGTCTTGTAGGGATATTCCCCTAATCCGAAATATTTCATGCCCATTCCGGTTAAAATTTCAAACTCGGTATTGGCGGTTCCGGCTCCTACCACCGGAACGGTCAGATAACCGGAAGAGTAATTGCTGTAAAGATGATCAAAGTTAGGCGTCGGATTCTCCGAAAAGTTTAAGAAGTTAATTTCTTTCGGGTCAATAAAGGATTCCAGCAGCACGCAGATGACATTGGGAAGCTCACTGGAATCAGAAGCCTCCGGATTCACTTTGGAAAGAGCCGTATCCACGGTTTCCTGTGAGTAATCCTGGGGAGCTCTCATGCCCTGATCCATTACGCTGGCGGAAAAGCTGTATACAAAGCCGTAGTCCTCATATCCCTGGGCGATATTTTCAAAATAGTCTGCCAGAACATTGTTGTTGACAGCCGCCTGGGTTACCATGGGAATGAAGAATGCAAACAGGCCGATGGCTCCGATGCTTGCAAAACGGTTCTGCCTGCCCTGATATTTGGGTCCTTTTTTCCAGAGAATGATAATTCCTGCCAGAACGGAGGCCACCAGAAGAATCACGGCAAGGGCTTCTCCGTTACTGAAATAATTGCTCTGCATGGTAAACAGGTCGTTAATCAGCTTTACATCGGTGTAGGTAAAGGGGGTGACCCGCTTTGCCAGAATGCATCCGTTGATGGTTCCCAGAAACAGCCAGGCCACACTGATAATGGTTCGCATCAATGCCCTCCGGCGGAAGAAATACACCAGATGCAGTGAGGTAAATACAATCATTGAGTTATACAAAAATACCAGGCCCCGGTCAAAAATAAATATAAATGCGCTGACAAAGGAATGCCGGGAAATGATTTCAATTACAAAGCAGACGCTGCAGGCCAGAAGATAATGGAAAATCAAAGAGTAGCGATTGAGAAAAGCCACCAGCTTTTCCTTCTGTTCCGGCTTCAAAAAATGCTTTTTCTCCCGGGCTCTTCTTTTTTCACGAAAAGCCTTGTATTTTGTCCTGATTTTCTGTAAAGTGTTTTTTGCAGTATGAAACATTGTGTCACCATCCTTAAGTTATATTAAAATTCCATTTATGAACTAATTGTAAACAAAATATGAATCTGCTTTTTCCATAGCAAAGATTATCTCATTTTTTTGAAAAAGTCAACTGAAAACACAAAAATTATACATATGGCAATAAAATTTAAGAATTTCTTTATAAATATATTAGAACACCGGATACTTCTTGCCGGTTATTTTGGAGGGAACAGAATATGTCAGACCGTATCTTAACAAAGGAAGAAACGCAGGAATTTCTGAAAGAGAGAGAGAAGCTGGGAAGCGTTCCGGGACTGGACAGCATCCGGGAACTGATGCAGGAGCTGGGAAATGTGCAGGAGCGGCTGTCTGTGATTCATGTGGCGGGAACCAATGGAAAAGGCTCGGTGTGCGCCATGATTTCTTCTATTTTACAGGAAGCAGGTTACCGGGTGGGAATGTATACCTCTCCGGCGGTTTTCGAAAGAAGAGAGCAGTATCAGGTCAACGGGCAGCCTGTGTCTGAGCAGGAATTCGCGGAACTGATGACGGATATTAAGAAAGCCTGTGACAGAATGGAAGAAAGAGGAGTGTATCCCACTCTTTTTGAGGTGGAAACGGCGGCGGCTTTTCTGTATTTTTACCGGCGCCGCTGTCAGGCCGTTCTGCTGGAAACCGGAATGGGAGGCGCTATGGACGCCACCAATATAATAAGGAAACCTTCCGTCAGCGTTCTGACCTCCATCAGCATGGATCATATGAAGTTTCTGGGAAACAGCATTGAGGAGATCGCCCGCCAGAAAGCCGGAATTATCAAGGAAAACAGCTTTGCGGCGGCAGTCAGGCCCAGGCAGGAGCAGGTGAGAAAAGTTCTGGAGGAGATCTGTCAAAAGAAGCATACGGAGCTTGTCTATGCAGAGAAAGAGAAGGCGGAGGACGTTCATGTGGAGAGCGGCGTTTCTTTCGATAAGGGGAAAGAACAGACAGAAGATACGGTACAGAATTTCCTGTGCTTTTCCTATGGAGACTATGGGAAGCTCCGTCTGTCCATGACAGGGGCGTATCAGACAGAAAACAGCATATGCGCCATAAAGGCCATAGAACTCTTAAGAAAACAGGGATGGAAAATCACCAATGAGCAGGTGAAAAAGGGACTGGAACAGGCCCGGTGGGAGGGCCGATTTTCCAGGCTGTGCCGGGAGCCTCTGGTTGTGATTGACGGGGCCCACAATGAGGATGCGGCGAAAAAATTGCGGGAAACTTTGAAAATGGGTTTTACAAATTACAAAATAATCTATATAATAGGGGTACTTGCAGATAAGGAATATGATAAAATACTGAAAATTATGATGCCTTTGGCCTGGAAGGTGTTTACTGTGACGCCGAATCATCCCAGGGCATTCGACGGAGCGCTGCTGGCAGAGCGGGCAGAAGCGTACCATTCAGATGTCCGCTTTTGCGGGACAGTTTCAGAAGGGTTGGAGCAGGCGTTTGCCTGTGCAAAAAGTAAGACAGCGGGAGAAAAAGCCATGATTCTGGCCTTTGGTTCCCTGTCCTATCTGGGAGAAATCAGGGAAATTGTAAGGAGAAACAGGTTATGATAGAGAAAGAGAAAATAGAACGGGCGGTTGCCCTTCTGTTGGAAGGAATTGGGGAGGACGTAAACCGGGAAGGGCTGAAAGAGACGCCGAAAAGAATTGCAAGAATGTATGAGGAAATTTTTGCAGGTCTGACTCAGACGCCTGAGCCTTACCTGAATAAGACTTTTTCTGTGGAGGACAGCGGCATGGTGTTGGAAAAGGACATTGTGTTCTATTCCACTTGTGAGCATCATCTGCTGCCTTTTTATGGAAAAGCCCATATTGCCTATCTTCCTGACGGAAAAGTGGCGGGGCTGAGCAAGCTGGCCCGGACGGTGGAGGTCTATGCCAGACGTCCTCAGCTTCAGGAACGGCTTACAGTGCAGATTGCAGACGCACTGATGGAGTATCTGCAGCCCAAAGGGGTGATGGTAATGGTGGAAGCGGAGCATATGTGCATGACCATGCGCGGTGTGAAGAAGCCGGGAACCCAGACCGTAACCCTGGTAACCAGAGGAAAGTTCGAAGAAGAGAAAGAACTCCAGGAGGAATTCTGGCGGATGATGGGCAGATAAGGTGTGAACTCAGAATATGAAATATGTGAAGCGTTTATTGGAAGAAACGGAATATCTGCAATGGGTGGAAGAACTGGAACAGGCTGAGGCAGAACGGATTTTCTGCAGGCACGGGCTTTCCCATTCGTTGGATGTGGCCCGGATCGGTTGGATTCTGGCGTTGGAACGGGGACAGACAGGGACAGGAAAGCCCGGGGAAGCCCTCAAGGAGAAAATTTATCTCACAGCCCTTCTCCACGATCTTGGCAGGCGTTCAGAAGCCAAACAGGGCATTCCCCATCACAGGGCGGGCGCAGCCTTTGCAGAACAGCTGCTGGCCCGGATTCAGTATCCGAAAGAGGAGTGGCAGGAGATTTTAGCGGCAATTTCAGCCCACCGGGGAGCGGGAAAGAGCACGGCCGCAGACCGGGAATGGGGAGAACAAGGCCCGTCCAGAGATACCGGACACCGGAGTATTCAGAAGGATGAGCTGATTCATTTGATCAAAGAAGCGGATAATCGTTCCAGAAATTGCTTTTTCTGCAGCGCCGCAGCACAGTGCAACTGGAGTAAGGACAGAAGAAATCAGGGAATTTTCTGTTAGAATGGGAGGAAAACATGAAGATTGGAAACAGAATATTTGAGACAGAAAAACATACTTATGTGATGGGCATTTTGAATGTGACGCCGGACTCCTTTTCCGACGGAGGCAAATTCAACCGTCTGAATCTGGCTCTTGCCCATGTGGAGCAGATGATTGCGGAGGGAGCGGATATTATTGATATCGGCGGAGAATCTACCAGGCCGGGCCATCAGCAGATTACGGAGAAAGAGGAGATTCAGCGGATTGTTCCGGTGGTCACCCAGGTAAAATCCAGATTTGATATTCCAATTTCTGTGGATACTTATAAGGAAAAAGTGGCAAGAGCCTGTCTGGAGGCCGGAGCAGACCTGGTGAACGATATCTGGGGACTGAAGTATGACAGGGATATGGCAGGGCTTATCAGCCAAACAAAAGCGGCCTGCTGCCTGATGCACAACCGGAAAGAAGCAAATTACCATAATTTTATGGAAGAGATGAAATCAGATCTGCAGGAAACTCTGGAAATTGCCAGAGAAGCAGGAATTGCGGAAGATAAAATCATCCTGGACCCGGGGGTGGGATTTGGAAAGACGTATGAGAATAATTTAGAAGCCATCTGCAGAATCGAAGAGCTGCGCCAATTGGGATTTCCGCTGCTTCTGGGAACTTCCAGAAAATCTGTGATCGGCCTTACGCTGGAGCTTCCGGTGGAGGAACGGATGGAAGGAACACTGGTTACCACCGTACAGGCGGTGTTAAGCGGATGCGCGTTTGTCCGGGTGCATGATGTGAAGGAAAATAAACGGGCAGTACAGATGGCAGAAGCCATTCGGGACGGATGGCGCATGGAATAGGACAGGTTTTCAAAAGCTGCGGTCTGTGCAGACAGCTCTGGCTGGGAACAGGAAGAACAGAACTCATAGGGAATGGAGCAGACAGGCGAAACAGAATCCAGGAGGACAGGCAATGAGAGAGGAAGCATGGGATAAAATACACATCAGGAATCTTGAAGTTTTTGGAAAACACGGGGTTTTTCCGGAAGAGAACCGATTGGGACAGAAATTTGAAGTGGATGCGGATCTGTACACCTCCACACGGGAAGCTGGATTAAAAGATGATTTAACAAAATCAATACATTATGGAGAAGTCTCGCATTTTATCGCATCTTTTATGACGGAGCATACCTTTCAGCTGATTGAGGCTGCGGCAGAGCAGATGGCCGAAGCCCTTTTGCTGCAATTTCCCTCCATGGAGAACATCAGGTTGGAAATCAGAAAACCCTGGGCGCCCATCGGCCTTCCGTTAGCCTCTGTGTCGGTGGAAATTGAACGGGGATGGCATCAGGCTTTTGTGGCCATCGGCTCTAATCTGGGAGAACGGGAAAATTATATCCAGATGGGAATAAAGGCTTTGAAGGCCCGAAAAGACTGCAGGGTGGAACAGGTATCAAAGATAATCTCCACAAAACCCTACGGCATGACGGAGCAGCCGGATTTTTTAAACGGCATGATAAAGCTTCGTACCCTGCTCAGCCCCTGGGAATTACTGAAGGCCCTTCAGGAAACAGAACAGAAGGCCGGCCGGGAGAGACTGGTGCACTGGGGGCCGAGAACGCTGGATTTAGATCTGATATTTTATGATAACTGTGTGATTGACACCATGGAGCTTCAAGTTCCCCATCCGGATATGCAGAACCGGGAGTTTGTATTAAAGCCTCTGGCAGAATTGGCGCCTTATCTGAGGCACCCTCTGAACCATAAAACTGTGGGCCGGATGTTAAAGGAGATAGAAAAAGAACGGGAGTCAGAATTATGTCAGGATACGGAATCCTATCAGGGAAACAGGAATTTTCCTATCAAAAAGTAAAGGACGGCATCTGCATTCTGCGGTGCTACGGGGAAAACGGCCGGGTGACGGTTCCGGCGCAGCTGGAAGGAATGCCGGTGACGGAACTTTCCGATTATGCTTTTGCAGAAGAGATGGAAGAAGAGCCGGCGTACACCGGGGAGCTTGCCTGTATCTGCGGCGGACGTTTGGAAGAGCTGTATCTGCCCCGGACCATTCAGCGGTTGGGCCGGTATGTGTTTTATAACTGCATCCGGCTTCACAAGCTGTCTTTTTACAGTAATCTTGCATTTATGGGAGCAGGAGGTTTTACCGGATGTGAAGAGCTTTCTCATCTGGTTATGCATCAGATGGAAGGAACGTCCTGTCTGCGGGAAATTCTTCAGGATTTGAAGCAGGCTGTCACAGTGGAGTGCGTTCCGGCAACTGAAATCAGCAATTCAAAGCAGCGTCCGGAAACAGGCAAAGACACTCCCCTCTGGCAGTTGGTATTTCCGGAATTTTTTGAGGAGGCAGTGGAAAATACCCCGGCAAGGATTATTTCTACCCAGACCCATGGAATGGGCATTCAGTATCGGAATACGTTCCGAAATACCCAGATTGTTTTTTCAGAATATGATAAATTATTTGAAACTGGAAAATATAATATAGATTTTATAAATATTCTGAATATGGCAGTTTCAAGGCTGATGTTTCCCTGTTGCCTGGAAAGTTCTGCCCGCGGGGAATACGGCGGATGGCTGAGGGAGCATTGGAAGCGGGCTGCTTTCTGTCTGGTGGAGCAGGGAAGCCGGAAAGAGCTTTACTGGATGGCTGAGGTGTTTGCAGATACAAGAGAGGAAGCACAAACGCTGATACAGGCGGCAAACGCCGGGAAAGATGCAGAGGCGGTAAGCCGTCTGATGGATATTTCCCACCGGAAATTTCCCCAAAAGAAGCGTCATTTTTCCTTATAGGAGGAAAGCGAAGGATTATGTTTGAAGAAGCTTTGATGGAAAAAATAGAGGTCTGCAATGAAATATTAAAGGACTGCAGAAGCGAACTGTATCTGAACCTGCGTTTTCTGGATGTTGCCCTGAACAGCCTGGCGCCGGAGCCTTCCATGGCGCTGGGGAAAACTGCAACGGACGGAAAAGTATTCCGTTATAATCCGGAATTTCTGATTGAACAGTACAGAATCGGAAATGTGCCGGTAAACCGCTGCTATCTTCACAGTATTCTGCACTGTCTGTTTGGGCATGTCTGGAATCTTCCGGAACCGGAGGAGGAAATGCTCTGGGATCTTTCCTGCGATATTGCCGCAGAGTATGTGTTGGACGGCCTTGCCCTCCGCTGCCTGCGCAATCCGCCCAGGCCTTACCGCAGAGCCGTATATGACGGGCTGCTGAAAAAGATTCCGGTGATTCACGGA
This sequence comes from Petralouisia sp., assembly GCF_056822245.1. Taxonomy (NCBI): domain Bacteria; kingdom Bacillati; phylum Bacillota; class Clostridia; order Lachnospirales; family Lachnospiraceae; genus Petralouisia; species Petralouisia sp. The sequence goes on from NZ_JBQIOP010000006.1 coordinate 35,350, forward strand.
GAAGGGGTGTTCCGCCTTTTGAAGCAGGCAGAACCGGATCTCCGGATTCTGGCAAGGATGATTCAGGAATTTGCCGTGGACGGGCATGAGCTCTGGCAGAAAAAGGACAGGGGTCCTAAATCCCCCTTAGAACAGCAGAACCGTTGGAAAGACATCCGGGACAGGATGGAAACGGAGCTGGAGACTTTTTCCAAAGAGGCGGCGGAGGATTCTAAGGGTCTGGCAGAGCAGATTCATATCGAAAACCGGGAACGGTATGATTACCGGGAATTTTTGAGAAAATTCTGTGTGCTGAAGGAAGAACTGCAGGTGGATCTGGACAGCTTTGACTATATTTTTTATAATTACGGCATGGAATTATACGGGAATATGCCCCTGATTGAGCATCAGGAAACCAGGGAAGTGCAGAAAATCGAGGATTTTGTGATTGTAATTGACACTTCCATGTCCTGCAAGGCGAGTCTGGTGCAGAAATTTCTGGAGGAAACTTACAGTATTTTAAGCCAGGCGGAATCCTTTTACCGCAGGTTCTGCATTCACATCCTTCAGTGCGACGAGCGGGTGCAGTCTGACATCGTGATAGAAAATCAGAGGCAGCTTGCCGCTTATATGGAGCAGTTTCAGGTGAAGGGCATGGGCGGTACGGATTTTCGCCCGGCATTTGAATATGTCAACCTGCTTCTGGCGAAAAAAACTTTCAGGAAGCTGCGGGGCCTGATTTATTTTACAGACGGATATGGGAGATTTCCTCTGAAAAAGCCCGCGTATGATACGGCGTTTGTATTTTTCCGGGAGGATTATCAGGATGTGGATGTACCGTCCTGGGCCATAAAGCTGATTTTGGACCAGCAGGAGCTGTATATAAAATAGCTTTTTGCCGGATAGGAAAATCCAGTCAAAAAATAAAAATTAAATGCAGATTTAAAAAGGAAACAGTCATGAACATTAAAAGAACCAAGGAAGAGATCAAAAATGCCATAGAAGCTTATCTGAAAAAAGATGAATACGGAGCATATGAAATTCCCGTGATCCGTCAGCGGCCCATGCTCTTGCTGGGGCCTCCGGGGGTGGGAAAGACGCAGATTATGGAACAGATTTCCAGAGAATGCAAAATCGGACTGGTGGCCTATACCATTACCCATCATACCAGACAGAGCGCCATCGGCCTGCCCTTTATTTCCAAAAAGCAATACGGAGGCAGGGAGTATGCCGTAACGGAGTATACCATGAGCGAGATTGTGGCTTCCATTTATGAGAAAATGGAACAGACGGGATTGTCGGAGGGGATATTGTTTCTGGATGAGATAAACTGCGTGTCGGAAACTTTGGCTCCTGCCATGCTGCAGTTTCTTCAGTGCAAATCCTTCGGAACTCATAAAATACCGGAAGGGTGGGTGATTGTTGCAGCGGGAAATCCCCCGGAGTATAATAAGTCTGTGCGGGAATTTGACGTGGTCACCATGGATCGGGTGAAACGGATTGACGTGGAGGCAGATTTTGAAGTCTGGAAAGAATATGCTTATCAGCAGGGGCTTCACGGAGCAGTTATTTCCTATTTAAATACCAGGAAACAGAACTTTTACCAGATGGAAACCACCGTGGACGGCCGGAATTTTGCAACGCCCAGAGGATGGGAGGATTTGTCGGAGCTGATTGGGGTCTATGAAAAGCTGGGAAAAAAACTGGATCGGGAAGTGGTGGCCCAGTATATCCAGTTTCCGAAAATTGCCAAAGATTTTGCGAATTATCTGGAGTTGTATGACAAGTATCAGACCGATTATCAGCTGGAAGAAATTTTCCGGGGCCATCTGGATGAAATTCTGTTAAAGAAAATCGGACATGCTTCGTTTGACGAGCGGCTCAGCGTCCTGGGCCTGATTCTTTCCAGAGTCAATGAGCTGATGAAAAAAGCTGTGCAGTGGGAAGCGTATATGGAAGGGCTGCAGTCCTGCCTGTTGGAATTTAAAGAGCTGACACAGTGCAGTCTGGAAGATTCTGTTGGGCAGCTATTGCCGGACAGCCGAATGGGAGATTCTAACGGACAGCAATTGCCGGACAGCCGAATGGAAAATTCCAACGGACAGCAATTGTTTTCCGGTATTTACAAGAAGTTAAATATAGATTATATAAATATGAAAAAGGCGGAACTTCTCAGCCGGGAAGAGGATAAACAGTATCAAAGAATTCTGCATACGTTAGAAAGGTTCGGCCAGACCCTGAAACTGGAAGGCATTCAGGAGAGACAGCGTTCCTTTGTGCGGGTAAAGGAATTATTTGCACTGGAAAATGAAGCCTATGAGAGACAGCAGAACCAGTCGTCGGAGGCTTTGGAATATGCCTTTGATTTTCTGGAGGGGGCTTTTGGAACAGGGCAGGAAATGGTGATGTTTATCACAGAACTGAATTCCAATTATTACAGTGTGAAATTCCTGGAGGGCTCTGGCTGCGAGAGATATTATCAGTATAATCAGGAATTGTTTTTTGATGAAAAGCGCAGAAAATTACTGGAACGTTTGTCATAAAGGAGGAAAAACAATGAAAAGGACCACCATATTATTTGACCTGGACGGGACATTGGTGAACACAGAAGAAGGAGTGGATAAAAGCGTCCGCTACACCCTTGAAAAATATGGAATGGGCGCGCCGGATCGGGATACCATCCGGCGGTTTATCGGCCCGCTGCTGATCGATTCTTTTCAGCGGGAATATGGATTTTCCAGAGAGAAGGCGAAGGAGGCGGACATGATTTTCCGGGAACGGTATGAAACCATCGGACTGTTTGAGTGCGAATTGTTTCCGGGCGTGGAGGAGGCGTTGAAGGCGCTGAAGGAGAAGGGGTATCAAATCAGCGTAGCTTCCTCTAAGGAAGAAGTGCCCTGCCGCCGGATTTTGGAGCGTCTGGGAATCGCTCAGTATTTCGACCTGATTTGCGGGGCAAGGGTGAAAGAGAATATCGGGGAGAAAGTGGAGGTGTTAAATGATGCATTGAAGCGTCTTGGCATTTCCGATAAGAAAGAAGCTGTGTTAATCGGAGACAGCCGGTATGACGCCAGGGGCGCAAGGGAAGCGGGAATTGACTGTATCGGCGTTTCCTACGGATTTGAAGAAGATCTGGAAGAAATGCGCGGGGCAGGCGTAATGGAAATCTTTGACAGCCTTGCGGAAGTGGTGGAATATCTGGAATCAGAAGTTTAAGAAAAGGAGAACAGAAGGATGAGTATCAGAATTGGTATCTTAGGTTATGGAAATCTTGGAAGAGGAGTGGAATGCGCCATCAGGCAGAATCCTGACATGGAGCTTGCGGCTGTGTTTACCAGAAGGAATCCGTCAGAGGTTTCCATTCTGACCCCGGGAGCGGCAGTGTGCAGCCATTCGGAAGCAAAGGAATGGAAGGGAAAGATTGATGTGCTGATTCTCTGCGGCGGAAGCGCCACAGATTTGCCGGAGCAGACCCCTGAATTTGCCCGTATTTTTAATGTGGTGGACAGCTTTGACACCCATGCCAGAATACCGGAGCATTTTGCAGGCGTGGATCAGGCGGCAAAGGAGGCCGGAACGGTTGGAATTATTTCGGTGGGCTGGGACCCGGGAATGTTTTCCTTAAACCGCATGTATGCCAACGCTATTTTGCCGGAGGGAAAAGACTATACTTTCTGGGGCAAAGGGGTCAGCCAGGGCCATTCGGATGCCATTCGGAGAATTTCCGGTGTAAAAAATGCAAAGCAGTACACCATTCCGGTGGAAGCTGCGCTGGAGTCGGTGCGTTCAGGAGAACATCCGGAGCTGACCACCAGACAGAAGCACACCAGAGAATGTTTTGTGGTATTGGAGGAGGGAGCAGACCCGGCCAAAATCGAAGAGGAAATCAGGACCATGCCCAATTATTTTGCAGATTATGATACAACTGTGCATTTTATCAGCGAGGAAGAACTGCAAAAAAATCACGGCGGAATTCCCCATGGCGGGTTTGTGATTCACTCCGGCAGGACCGGATGGGAGCAGGAGCATACCCATGTGATCGAATACAGTCTGAAACTGGATTCCAATCCGGAATTTACGGCAAGCGTTATCGCAGCTTATGCCAGAGCAGCGTACCGGCTGTCCCAGGAAGGGCAGAAGGGATGCAAAACGGTGTTTGACATTGCGCCGGCTTATTTAAGCGCCAAAAGCGGTGAGGAGCTGCGGAAGCATTTATTGTAAGGTTTTGTTTCGGAGCTGCTAAATTAATTCTGAAAACTGCCGATATAAATTTTAGCTACGGACGGCATTTTTTTCCAGGGAGTTGGAAATAAATGCCGTTTTTTATATCGAAAAAGGAGGAAAAATTATGTTGAGCAGAGTTTCAGGCAGTACAGGAAACGGGTATTTTTCACAGGCAGTTGCGGAATATGCCAGGAAGATGAAGCCGGAGAAAGAGCAGAACGGGCATTCTTCTGGGAAGGCCATTGGTGAATTTTCAGAAAAAGAATGGAATGGGATGCTGCACAAGGTGGATTTGTCCATAGAAGAACATAAATCGGGACAGATTTATGAGGCGAATGTGCTGTGGGAAGGAAAAGTCCGCAGTATGCGTTTTCATAAGATTGAGGCGGAAAAGTCTGCCGGAGAAGAGAAGGAAGAACAAGAAATAGAAATTATAGATAAAATTTCTGATGATATCAAAGATGAAGCGATACAGAAGCTAATCGGAAACCGGAAGAAAGCGCCCTATTCCATACTGGCAGATGAGAGCGGGATGATTACCTATAACGGCGTGATTTTTCAATGTGATGAAGAACAGAACAGCCTGTGTCTGGGAGATGTGTCAGATCCCAGTCAGTGCATTTCGGTTCCCTTAGAAGGCGGCGGACGTCTGCTGGTGAACCGTGACAGTATAGATGCCCTTTCCAAAGCCATCGGCATGTTTTCCCCGGAGGATATCCGGCGGATTATGCAGGCCATTGCCCAGGATGGAAAAGTAAAGAAGGTGGAAATGGAAATAGAAGATATGACCAGCGGAGTGAAAGTGCTTGAGAAACCGGAAGAAGGGAAGAAAACATGAATCTAAAAGGCAGCCCATACGAAAACAATGCGATTTTTAAATTCTGGAATGTGATTTACCCGATTTTTATTTATTTTGTGGCAATTAATCTTGCGGTTTCACTGTTTGCCGTATTTGCCGCTTTTCTGGGGGCAGATATTCAGAAACAGTATATGGCGCTGCAGACAGCGGCGGTGGCGGTGACGCTTCCTTTTATTGTCCGGTATTACAGGAAAGACCAAAAGGAACCCACGGCGTTTTGGGAACGCATGAAACGGGTGTCTGAGAAGAAAACTTCCGCCCGGAAGGCGGCAAATGCCATATGGATGGTTCTGGCCGGCGCGTCTGCGGGAGCAGCTCTGAACAACCTTCTGGCATTGACTGCCCTGAAAGAAATCTCCCGGGGCTTTCAGGAGGCAAACAGCAATTTTTTTGCAGGAGGAATTTTCTTTGAGCTGTTAGGGGCGTGTTTGCTGACTCCGTGTCTGGAAGAAGTGCTTTACCGGGGCGTGGTGTATGGAAGGCTGTGTGATTTGCTGCTTGTGAATCATGAGGAACAGGGGGCTGAGCAAACCCAAAAAGCATGGAAAAACCGGTTGATTGCCATGGCGCTTTCCGCACTGTTGTTCGGCGTGCTCCACCAAAACCTGGTGCAGTTTGTCTATGCAGGAGCATTGGGCCTTATGCTCGCCTGGTTTATGGAGGAGGCAGGCCATCTCTATGGCCCGCTGCTGGCCCATATCGGGGCAAACCTGATTTCCGTGCTGCGGGTGGAAACCGGACTGTTTCAGTGGATGGAGCAGAGCCGGAGCGTGTTTGCCGCAGCTACGGCAGGACTGGCAGTTGTGAGCATTGTTTTGCTTGGGGTGATTTGGCGGCTGAACAGGGAGAGCGTATAAGCCCTTAAAATCAACCGTTAAGGAGAGCCTCACGCACTGCGTTACAGGATAAATGTGATTGCATATAATCCAATGAATGAGCTTTAATTCTTGCCCTGAAACCGGATATTTTGACGGTGCGAATGCATTATTCGGACAGCAGCAGGGCAAGAGTTGTGAAAATTCTCAGGAATTTGCGCTGCGCCGGATATGAATGGCAATTATTTGCTTGTGATTCTGCATTAATACTGCGTCCGGTCAGTGTTCTTGTCAATAAAAATGACGAGAATGACAAGCACATTCCCTTTCTTTTCAGGAATCCCCTCTGGAACTTTTTCCGGAAATCCCCACAATCCTCGTATACAATTTCAACACAATTCTATAAAATCTTAACATTTCAATCCAAATCAATAAATTTCCAACAGAAAAAATCTTATACAATCCAGTTAAATTGTATCTAAAATCTATTTTATGTATGAAAAATAAACATTATTATCAGATAATAATTCTATATATAATATTAAAGTCGAATTATCAGATAATAATATCAAAAAAGCTGTTTACAATCCTCAGAAAATATTGTATAGTTATATCAGTGCTTTAACAGAACAGAGTAGGAAGGATGATACCATGCAGGAAACCAAACGAACAGCCATGGGTATGTATGACCCATGCTTTGAACACGACAACTGCGGCATCGGCGCAGTGGTAAATATCAAGGGGATAAAAACCCATCAGACGGTAGAGAATGCGCTGAAGATTGTAGAGAACTTAAAACACAGGGCAGGCAAAGACGCGGAAGGGAAAACCGGAGACGGTGTGGGAATCCTTCTGCAGATTTCCCATAAATTTTTTAAAAAAGCTGCAAAAGAAGCAGGAATTGAACTGGGAGAAGAACGGGATTACGGCGTCGGCATGTTTTTCTTTTCCCAGGATGAACTTAAGAGGAACCAGGCCAGGAAGATGTTTGAAGTCATTGTGAAAAAAGAAGGCATGGAATTCTTAGGTTGGCGGAAGGTGCCCATTGCGCCGGAACAGCTGGGCCAGAAAGCCGTGGACTGTATGCCCTGTATTATGCAGGGATTTGTGAAGCGGCCGAAGAATGTGGAACCGGGACTGGATTTTGACCGGAAGCTGTATGTGGCCCGACGGGTGTTTGAACAGTCCAGCGACGACACCTATGTGGTTTCTCTGTCCAGCCGGACCATTGTATATAAAGGAATGTTTCTGGTGGAGCAGCTCCGTCTGTTTTTTGCCGATTTGCAGGACGGGGACTATGAGTCTGCCATTGCAACCGTCCATTCCAGATTTTCCACCAACACAAACCCAAGCTGGGAACGGGCCCATCCCAACCGGTTTATCGTGCATAACGGGGAAATCAATACCATTCTGGGAAATGCCGATAAGATGCTTGCGCGGGAAGAAACCATGGAATCTGAGTATTTGAAGGGAGAGCTTCAGAAGGTGCTTCCGGTGGTAAATGCAAAAGGCTCTGATTCCGCCATGTTGGATAATACACTGGAATTTCTGGTAATGAGCGGCATGGAGCTGCCTTTGGCGGTGATGATTACCATTCCGGAGCCCTGGGCCAACAATGCCCTGATGAGCCAGAAGAAAAAAGATTTCTATCAGTATTATGCAACCATGATGGAGCCCTGGGACGGGCCGGCCTCCATTGTATTCAGCGACGGGGATCTCCTGGGGGCGGTTCTGGATCGGAACGGGCTGCGTCCTTCCCGCTATTACATTACGGATGACGACAACCTGATTCTCTCTTCGGAGGTGGGAGTTCTTAAGATAGATCCCATGAAAATTGTGAGAAAAGAACGCCTCCGTCCGGGTAAAATGCTTCTGGTGGACACCGTTCAGGGAAGGGTGATTGACGACGATGAGATCAAAGAAAAATATGCCGGTAGACAGCCTTACGGGGAATGGCTGGATCGTCATCTGATAAACCTTGCGGATTTGAAAATTCCCAACCAGCGTGTGCCGGAGTATGAGAAGAAGGAACGCCAGAGAATGCAGAAAACCTTTGGCTATACCTATGAATCCTTAAAGGAGGCCATTCTGCCCATGGCGAAAAACGGCGGGGAAGGAACGGCGGCCATGGGAATTGACACCCCACTTGCAGCATTGGCCGGAGATCATCAGCCGTTGTTTAATTATTTTAAACAGAAGTTTGCCCAGGTTACCAATCCGCCCATTGATTCCATCCGGGAAGAAGTGGTGACAAGTGCCACCGTCTACATCGGCGAGGATGGAAACCTGCTGGAGGAAAAGCCCAGGAACTGCCAGGTGCTGAAAGTAGATAATCCGATTTTGACCAATACAGATATTATGAAAATAAAATCCATGAAGGCGGAAGGCTTCAAAGTGGTGGAGCTGCCGATTATTTACTACAAAAATACCAGCCTGGAAAAAGCCATTGACCGCCTGTTTGTGGAAGCAGACCGGGCTTATCGGGACGGAGCAAATATTCTGATTCTGTCCGACCGGGGCGTGGATGAAAACCATGTGCCCATCCCCTCCCTGCTGGCAGTGTCCGCCCTGCAGCAGCATTTGATTAAAACCAAAAAGCGGACGGCCCTTGCAGTGATTCTGGAATCAGGAGAACCCAGAGAGGTGCATCACTTTGCCGCATTGCTGGGTTACGGCGCCTGCGCCATCAATCCCTATCTGGCCCAGGATACGGTAAAGCAGCTGATTGACGATCATATGCTGGATAAAGATTACTATGCGGCCATTGCAGATTACAACCATGCCATTATCCATGGAATTGTAAAAATTGCAGCCAAAATGGGGATTTCCACCATTCAGTCTTATCAGGGAGCCAAAATATTTGAGGCAATCGGCATCAGTTCCGATGTGATTCAGAAATATTTTACCAATACGGTAAGCCGTATCGGGGGAATTACCCTGAAAGATATTGAAAAGGACGTCAATGCCCTTCATTCCAGCGCTTACGATCCCCTGGGACTGGAGACAGATTTAACCTTAGAGAGCCGGGGACGTCATAAGATGCGAAGCGGCGCAGACAGCCACCTGTATAATCCAAAGACCATTCATTTGCTGCAGGAATCCACCAAACGGGGAGATTACCAGTTATTCAAAGCCTACACAAAAGCGGCGGACGACCAGGAACGGAAGGCGAATATCCGGGGCATGATGGACTTTGTATATCCCAGAAAATCCATTCCCTTAGAGGAGGTGGAATGCGTAGATTCCATTGTGACAAGATTTAAAACAGGGGCCATGTCCTATGGTTCCATTTCCCAGGAGGCCCATGAGACACTGGCCATTGCCATGAACACGCTTCGGGGAAAATCCAACAGCGGCGAGGGCGGGGAGAGCCCGGAACGTCTGGTGACAGGCCCGGACGGCAAAAACCGCTGTTCTGCCATCAAGCAGGTGGCTTCCGGACGGTTCGGCGTTACCAGCCGTTATCTGGTCAGCGCGAAGGAAATCCAGATTAAGATGGCCCAGGGAGCGAAGCCGGGAGAGGGCGGACATCTGCCGGGACAGAAGGTGTATCCCTGGATTGCCAGAACCAGGCTGTCCACGCCGGGCGTGTCTTTGATTTCTCCGCCGCCCCATCACGATATTTACTCCATTGAGGATTTGGAGCAGTTGATATATGATTTAAAAAATTCCAATAAAGACGCAAGGATTACAGTGAAACTGGTATCGGAAGCGGGAGTGGGCACCGTGGCGGCCGGGGTTGCCAAAGCAGGGGCCCAGGTGGTTCTGGTTTCCGGATATGACGGCGGAACAGGAGCGGCGCCCAGCAGTTCCATCCACAATGCGGGGCTTCCCTGGGAACTGGGCCTTTCCGAGACCCATCAGACGTTGATTCTAAACGGACTGCGCAACAAGGTGCGGATTGAGACAGACGGAAAGCTGATGACCGGCCGGGACGTGGCCATTGCCGCCATGCTGGGGGCGGAGGAATTCGGTTTTGCAACGGCGCCTTTGGTAACTATGGGATGCGTGATGATGCGCGTCTGCAACCTGGACACCTGTCCGGCGGGAATCGCAACCCAGAATCCCCAGCTTCGGAAGCGGTTTGCAGGAAAGCCGGAATATGTGGTGAATTTCATGCGGTTTATTGCAGAGGAGCTGCGGGAGTACATGGCAAAACTGGGCATCCGCACGGTGGATGAACTGGTGGGCCGAAGCGATTTGCTGAAAGTGCGGGAGGATTTGACAGAGCGGGAAAAGGAACTGGATTTGTCCGGCATTTTGAATAATCCCTTTGCAGGGCCCAAATCCAAAGTGATTTTTGACCCCAAGCAGGTCTATGATTTTGAGCTGGAGAAAACCAAAGATGAAAAGATTCTGCTTAAACAGCTGAAATCTGCCCTGGAAGGAGGACAGAAACGCAGCATCCATGTGGAAGTCACCAACACAGACCGCTCTTTTGGCACAATGTTCGGTTCGGAAATGACCAGACGGTTTGGCGATGGGTTGGAGGAGGACACTTTTCTGGTAAAATGCACCGGGGCCGGCGGCCAGAGCTTCGGCGCGTTCATTCCAGGAGGTCTGACTCTGGAACTGGTGGGCGACAGCAACGATTACTTTGGAAAAGGGCTTTCCGGCGGAAAACTGGTGGTTTATCCCCCCACCGGAGTGAAATTTAAACAGGATGAAAACATTATTATCGGGAATGTGGCCCTCTATGGGGCAACCAGCGGCAAAGCGTTTATCAACGGAGTGGCCGGGGAACGGTTCTGTGTCCGCAATTCCGGCGCAGTTGCAGTGGTGGAAGGCGTAGGCGATCACGGCTGCGAATATATGACCGGCGGCCGGGTGGTGGTGCTTGGCAAAACCGGGAAAAACTTTGCGGCAGGCATGAGCGGCGGCATTGCCTATGTATTGGATGAAGAAAATGATTTGTACACCAGAATTAATAAAGAAATGGTATTTTCCGGGGAAATCACATCCAAATATGATGTGATGGAACTGAAAAGTATGGTGAAAGAGCATGTGGCGCTGACTAATTCGGAAAAAGGCAAGGAAATATTGGAGCATTTCAGCGAATATCTGCCGAAATTTAAGAAAATCGTACCATACGATTATCACCGGATGATGATGTCCATTGTGCAGATGGAGGAAAAAGGACTGAGTTCAGAACAGGCGCAGATCGAAGCGTTTTATGCCAATATGAAGAATTAGGAGAGATGTGAAAATGGGAAAACCAACAGGATTTATGGATTACAGCAGACAGACGGCAGAGGCGGCAGCGCCCCGGGAGCGGGTGAAACATTTCAATGAATTCCATATCCCGCTCAGCAAAGAAGAACAGCAGATCCAGGGCGCCCGCTGCATGGCCTGCGGCGTGCCGTTCTGCCAGTCCGGCATGGAGCTGATGGGAATGACCTCCGGCTGCCCTTTACACAATCTGGTGCCGGAGTGGAATGATCTGGTTTACACCGGAAACTGGGAACAGGCATATAACCGCCTGGTAAAAACAAATAATTTCCCGGAATTCACCGCCCGGGTATGTCCGGCCCTCTGTGAAGCGGCATGTACCTGCGGCCACTACGGAGACGCTGTTTCGGTGAAAGAGAATGAACATGGAATTATTGAAAACGCCTATGAACAGGGATTTGCAAAGGCAAGGCCGCCCAAGGTGCGCACCGGCAAAAAAGTGGCGGTGATAGGCTCCGGCCCTGCCGGCCTTGCAGCGGCGGATCAGCTGAACAAGCGGGGCCATCAGGTCACCGTTTATGAACGGGAGGACCGCATCGGAGGGCTTTTGATGTACGGAATTCCCAACATGAAGCTGGAAAAGCATATAATTGACCGGAAGGTAAACATGATGAAAGAAGAGGGCATAGAATTTATCACCGGCGTCAATGTGGGAAAAGACGTGAAGGCTGCAAAGCTGCAAAAAGAGTATGACCGGATTATCCTGGCCTGCGGGGCAAAGAATCCCCGGGATATCAACGCTCCGGGCAGAGACGCCAAAGGCATTTATTTTGCGGTGGATTTTCTTTCCTCCACCACAAAAAGCCTTCTGGATTCTCAGCTTAAGGATAATAAATACATTTCCGCCAAGGGAAAGAAGGTAGTGATTATCGGCGGCGGCGACACAGGAAACGACTGTGTGGGAACCGCCATCCGCCACGGGGCAGCTTCGGTCACCCAGCTGGAAATGATGCCTGAGGCGCCAAAGCAGCGGGCGGAGGATAATCCCTGGCCCCAGTGGCCCAAGGTCTGCAAAACGGATTACGGCCAGGAGGAGGCCATAGCCCTGTTCGGCCATGATCCCCGGATATATCAGACCACCGTAAAGGAATTTATAAAAGATAAAAATGGAAAACTCTGCGGTCTGACCACAGTGAAACTGGAAAGCAGGCAGGATGAGAAAACGGGACGTACGGTTCTGGCGGAGGTGCCGGGGTCTGAGCAGAAACTGGACGCGGATTTGGCATTGATTGCAGCGGGATTTCTGGGAACGGAAGCATACGCGGCGGACGCTTTCGGAATTACCCTCAATGAACGGATGAATGTGCAGACAGAGCCGGAAAGCTATGAAACCAATGTGAAGCATGTATTTGCGGCAGGAGATATGCGCAGAGGGCAGTCTTTGGTGGTATGGGCCATCCGGGAAGGCCGGGAAGCTGCCAGAGCAGTGGATGAGAGCCTGATGGGTTATACGAATCTGGGGGCTTAGATCTATTACTCCGGCATTTAACCGCCGGAGTAATAGATTGAGGGCTGTCGGGAAACAGTAATTTTTCACAATATATTGTTTATAAATTCCATGTTCCGACAGCCCCCTGATAAATTTATTCAAAGATCCGAATCTGCTGTTCTGTCAGTGTTTCAATTGTCCGGGCCAGAGTTTGGAAATCTGACAAAAGCTCCTGGGAACAGCTTTCCGCTTCCCTGTAGATCTGAAGCAATTCTTCTGTGCGTCCGGTGCGGACAGCGGAAATCATTTCCGTTCCGTAGGCATGGAAGGTTTTGTGTTTTCCATCCAGGCCGGCCCAGAGCTCTGCAATGTCCGGATGAATGGGCTTTAAGGCGTAATAGAAATGGCCCAGGCCGCATTTTGTGCAGTCTGTCTGCAGTACCTTTAAGATTCCGGTTTCTGCAATCTCTTTCAAGGTGCCAAGCCAGTCCTGATGGGCTGAGACTGCCTGGTTCAGACAGTTCAGGACAATCTGATTGTCCAGCATGTAAAAAGCATCTTTTGCCATATTTCCCATGATTTTGGTAGACTCGTCCAGATGTTGTTCAATGACTTTTGCAGGCTCCGCAAGCTCCGCAATGGACTGACTGGACTGCTGCAGCGAATCCGTGTCTCCTTTTAAAATCTGGCATTCTTCGTTGACATGCTGCATCTGGTTATCCAGTTCGTAGATGGAGCTGCTGATTTCTTCGCTGACGGCGGCAAGGGAAGAAACGGAATCTGAAATGCGGTCCATACCGATGCGGTTATTTCCGGTAAGCTGCCATACATTCTGAATGTTTTCGTTGATATGCTCCAGTTCTTTGACTGTGGTATCTACGCTGCCGGAGCTTTTCTGAGAGGCGGTCTGGATTTCATTGACAAAAGCGCCCATACGTGCAGTCAATGACTTTGTCTCAGTTGCAAGTTCACGTATTTCCTCTGCCACAACAGCAAATCCCCTTCCGGCTTCACCGGCCCGGGCAGCTTCTATGGAAGCGTTTAAGGCCAGAAGATTTGTCTGGGCGGAAATGGAGTTGATTGCTTCAATGGCTTCATTCATATGCTGAATAATTTCCAGAAGTCCGTAAATATTCGTCCTCATTTCGCCTGCGCTTGAGATGGCGGAAGCAGACAGCTGGGTGATGGAGGTGAGATCGTTTTCAGAATTGCGGATATCCTCCATAATTTTGCTGGCTTCATCGGAAACCTCAATAATGGTTCCAGTGAGGCTGTCGTGGGCTTTAGAGACTTCTGCAGAGATTCCGGCCGTCCGTTTTGTGGAGTTGCTGATACTGTTTGCTGCATCGGAAATGGAAGAATTTATTTCCTCTATGGCTGCTGCGTTTGTTTCTAATGATAAATCCATGGAACTCATCTGGATGACTGCGTCCATCGTTTTTGTCAGGGCCTGTTCAAATTCTTTCCGGCCCTTCATCAGCCGTTGGTGGATATTGTTTAATTCCCCGTTTTGCGGTTCATACGGCATATCTACCAATCTGGAAACAGATGCGATGACGGCAGGAAAAGTCCTTCTTTTTAATCTCATGATATTCATCCTTTCTCTATTTTGTCGTTAATCTCTTGTTTTAAGCATTCATCACAGATGTAATTGATTTTTAAATCGTAAGAAAGCATGGGAATGTCCACCTGTTTTTGAAGCACAGCCGTCAGATCCTCCAGTACAATATCCGATAATTTTCCGCATTTTCTGCACACCAAATGTTCGTGCCGCAGGGTTCTGTCGTAGCGGTCCGGGTATCCCTCAACGGAGATTTTCCGAATCAGTCCTTTCTGATACAGGGCGGATAAGTTGTTATAGACGGTAGCCTGAACTACGGTTTTGTTTTTTTTCTTTAAACGAAGATAAATCTGCTCTGCCGTTAAATGAGAATTGGAACTGTTGATAATTTCTAAAATATATTCTGCGTTTTTGGTCATAATCATCTCCATTTGAAATTAAAATTAGAATAATTCTAATTTTAACTCTTTTCCATTATTTGTCAATAGGAAAAAGGGATGCTGGTATTATAGCGAAGGCTTTATATTTGGATACGGACGGAACTGCCGGATCCAAATATAAAATATTTGCACTGGTATTCAGTGACGACGAGCGAGCCGGAGAATCCGTAAGCATTGAGAACCAGAAGCGGATTTTTAGAGGACTACGCAAGGAAAAACGGGTTTACCAATATCCGGCACTTTACAGAAATGTAAACCGCTTATTTGATACAAAGGGCATGAACAGAATATCGGGAAACCCTTGTTTGATTTTGGGGCTGTGCCAGGCAGTATGGGATTTGTGCCAGTCGGTGGATGAGCGGTCATTTTTGCCCCCTCAAAGGCGTTTGAACACGGTGGTCACTCTATAAAAAATGTGAAGAGATTTGTCGGAACACGGTCTTACTGGCTTGCGTACCACAATTTGATACAATGCACCCAAAGCTGACTTTGGGTGCAAATTTTAACGATAGGAATTTTAGGCATCTATCGGAGAACTATCCGCAGGCGTATGGAAACATCGCAACAACGAAATTGATACAATAGAAAACCGCTAAAATGCGTGGAAATAAGCCTTTCCGCGGATTCGGCGGTTTTATTTTTTCACTTTTTGAGCCTTTTTTCTGTTTCGGGGGCTGTTTTGCCCTCAAAATTTGCACCTCCTTTTAACGATAGCAGGTAATCGTTAAAAGGTTTGAATGGGGCAGGTGCAAAGCCTTGTGCTGGTATTGCTTTATAACAAATTTCCTATAAAATATGAAAGACCTTGCAAATCAGGAAAGACAATAATCCATCTATTTGCGCCGGAGCAGTCAGGAAAAGTGGGTAAGGTAAAGAACGCATCAGTTTCCCGGCTTGTATTTGAAAACGGGGTTTTCCCATTGGCGTCGGATGTACAGTTATGAAAAGTCAGCAGGAAAGCCTGTCACGGTTCTCCTGCTGACTTTTTTGTACAGCACGGCGGCTGGATGTCCAGCCCGTCCAAAAAGCCCGCGCCCCAATCGCACATGGCATCCAGTACGGGAATGATGCTGCGCCCAAATGGGGTGAGGGAGTACAGTGTCCTGGGCGGCTTGTCCGGGATGACCTCCCGGTGCAGCATCTCGCATTCTTCCAGATCATGTAATTGCTGCGACAGCATTTTGGGTGTCGCTTTCGGGATCATACGTTGCAGCTCCATGTAGTGGAGCGGTTTTTCTATCAGATACCAGAGGATGAGGGGCTTGTATTTCCCGCCGATCAAAAACAGCGTGGCCTCCACCGGGCAGTTGAACTGGTCTTTTGAATATTTCATTGTCTGTATCCTCTCCTTTTTATAGCTACCCTTTTGGGAAGTATCTACCCAAAAAGTGCATTCTTGCGGAATTTCTGTATCCTGCTAAAATTTAGGTCAACGGTTAACTAACACGTTCAGTATACAATAGAAAGAGAGGATTTGCCACTATGGATTTTATCGAAATTGCAAAGAAGCGTTATTCCGTCCGGAGCTATAAGGACAAGAAAGTGGAGGAGGAAAAGCTGCAAAAGATTCTGGAGGCGGCTCGTGTTGCGCCGACAGCGGCCAATCTCCAGCCCGTCCGCCTGATCGTTGTCCAGAGCAGTGAGGGGCTTGCGAAGATAGGGAAAGGGGCCAACCTTTACGGAGCGCCGCTGGCGGTCATCGTCTGCGCTGACCACGGAAAGGCATGGGTACGCCCGTTTGATAAAAAGCAGACCACCGACATAGACGCATCCATACTTACAGACCATATGATGCTGCAGGCAACGGAATTAGATCTTGGCTCCGTGTGGATATGCTATTTCAAGCCGGATGTGATACGCAGGGAGTTCGGGCTGCCGGATAATCTGGAGCCGGTCAATATCCTTGCAGTCGGGTATTCGGACGAGGAAGCGGCTGCCCCGGAGCCCCATTTACAGACACGCATCCCGGTGGAAGAACTGGTTTCCTACGAAACGGTATAGACAGGGCATAATGCGAGGAGAAGGGCTGTGATATTTCAGCCCTTTTCCAAATACTTTTATTGCCGCTGATATTCCTGATATGTCTTTCCCCATTCACACAGCCCGCCTAAGACTGGTTTCAGGGTATTGCCTATTTCGCTTAATGAATATTCAACCCTCGGAGGGACTTCCGGGAAAACAGTTCTAAGGATGATTCCCTGTTCCTCCAGTTCCCGGAGCTGTTCGGTCAGTGTCTTGGTGGTGATGCTGCCCAGGAGCCGCTGCAGCTCATTGAAACGGATTGTGCCTTTGGAGAGATGCCATAATATTTTCAGTTTCCATTTTCCGCTAAGGATATTCAGCCCAAGTTCAACCGGGCATTGTTCATCCACTGCCTGTACCTTTGCCATTATGTATTGCCCCTTTCCACGCACGGTTTCAAAAAGGAAATCTTATTTCAAAAAAGTGCGTACTTGATTTTAGCTTTCCTTAATGCTAACGTCAATATACCAAAATTGTCAAGGAGGTTCTGAAAATGGTGATAGACAGCCACGAACATATCATGTTCCCCATAAAAATGCAGTTGGAGAAAATGGATGCGGCAGGGGTGGATAAGACGGTATTATTCTGCACGGCACCGCACCCGGAGAAAGCAGGCACATTAAATGAACTGGAAGAAGAAATGGCGGCTTTGAATAAGATTCTAGCAGGTTCCAGCACTAAGGAGGATAACATCAGCCGCCTGAAAAAGAATATTGCAGAAGTGGCAGAGGCAGTAAGGGCATATCCTGACCGCTTTTTAGGCTTCGGCGCTGTGCCTTTGGGAATGGAGCTGGAGGAAACGGAGAAGTGGATTGACACACAGATCACTTCCAATTCTCTGTATGGAATCGGAGAGTTTACACCCGGAAACGAGCAGCAGATCAGGCAGTTGGACACTGTATTTCAGGCATTGATGGATACAAGGATTTATCCGGTTTGGGTGCATACTTTCCACCCGGTTACGATGGAGGGGATAAAACTTCTGATGTCCTTATGCGAAAAATATCCCGGCATTCCCGTTATCTTCGGGCATTTGGGCGGCTCAAACTGGATGGACGTGATCAAATTCGCAAAAGAGCATGATAATGTGTACTTAGACCTTTCGGCTGCATTTGCTTCCATTGCCACCAGGATGGCATTGACCGAGCTGCCGGAGAGGTGCCTGTACAGTTCAGACGCCCCTTATGGGGAACCGTATCTATACAGGCAGCTCATTGAATTTGTCAGCCAGGACAAGAGGACAGCGGAGATGGCATTAGGGGAGAACATATCCCGGTTACTGGAATTACAATAAGGATAAAGAGGAAAAGGGCTCATAGGCCCTTTTTCCAATTCTGGCGGTCTGCCTTTTCCGCAGGCAGGCCAGGCGGACTGATAACGGAAATTGCTCGGAAAGCGGGGAAATAAGAGGTAATATGCTTACACGGCGGTTTGCGTTTTCCCTATATCGGACGAATGGCGAAAAACTTTAGACTTATTTTGGGATTTTTTCATTGCATTTATGCATTTCGCTCCATTTTATATGCCTTTCGTTCCCCGCATCCCAAAATAACAGAAAATCTGCCGATAAATTAAGTGACGGCAGAAACGGAAATCCGAGGTGATGAATTTTGAATATAGCAGTGGTAGATGATGAGGAAGCCATCAGGGAGCAGATTGGCGGATTCATTAAAAAACGGAATCCCGATTTTCATATAAGAGGTTTTGCAACGGGGGAAGGACTGCTTGCGGCAGGAACCGGTTTTGACATTATCTTTCTTGACATACAGATGGATGGTATGGGCGGTATTGAGGCGGCGAGAACCCTCCGGCAGTCCGGCGTGGATGCGGTGGTCATCTTCATTACGGGAATTAAGGAATATGTGTTTGAGGCTTTTGACGTGTCGGCGTTCCACTACCTGCTAAAGCCGATTGAGGAACAGAAATTCATGGAGGTGCTTGGCAGGGCGGCGGAGGAAGCCGGGAAAAGGAAGGGGCAGAGGGAAAAGCAGATATTCATAAGGGCGAAGAACCAGGGGTATACGCTTATCCTGAATGGCATCCTGTATATTGAGAGCAGGGGGAAGAAGGTGGAGGTCCATACCACGGACATGGAGGAAGTCATAGAGTCCTATGCCACGATGGATGAACTGGAAGGGCAGCTTGGTGATGGATTTTACCGCTGCCACAGGGGGTATCTGGTAAACATGGCACACATAGCGAGGTATGATGCTGACAGCATCTTTCTTTCCAGCGGTGAGAAGGTCTATCTGACAAGGAAGAAGCACAAAGAGTTTGTAAAGGCGTATATGTGGTATTTGCAGAATGGAGGGGTGTCCTGTGTATGAAGTGGTGAGCGGCCTGCTGGAAGTATTTTCTGCCATGTTCCAGGGATACTGCCTGCAGTATTTCTTTGGTAGTTTTCTGGAAACAAGGATACGGAACCGGCGGATCAGTGTGCTGGCAGTCACAGCATTGTATGGGGCGCTGCGGCTGGGGACTGGATTCTTCCTGCCAAAGGGCTACACGAGTTTTTGGGTTTTTGTAAGGCTGGCAGTGATCCTGTGCATCATATCGGTGACGGCATTGGCTTTTTATAGGGCAATAGGGAAGATGGCCTTATTTCTTATCGTTACCTTTATGGCTGTGGGTGAAATGAGCTTTTTCCTTGCACATATGCTTTTTGAATTAGGAAACCATCTGTTCCGGCTTTGGGACTGGTGCCTGGGAAATGGATATATATCATCCTTGGAATTTTATAATTGCATTGCAAGCATTACTCTCATAGGGAACCAGATTTTGTTTTATGCGATTGGGGCAGCGGTGCTTTATTTTACTCTGAGAAGGGTGGTGCAGGATTACCGGGAAAAGGAATATGCCGTCCACAGGACAGAATTACTGTTCATTCTCACACCGGGGCTGGCAGGTCTGTTGGTATGTACTTTACTGCGTATTACGATTGACACGGCAGAGAACGGTGTGCCGGAGACGCTGTATGACAGATATCCATCACTGATGGTCATAATGCCTGTTATCCTGCTGCTGTTACTGTTCTCTGTTATGTTTGGGGTAAAACTTTTTCAGGACATGATCTGTTGGAACAGGGAAAAAAGCAGCCGCATTATCTTGGAAAAACAGGTCAGCAGCCTGCAGGAGCATATGGGGGAGATGGAGCGTGTCTATTCCGGGATACGGGGGATGAGACATGATATGAAGAATACAATTTCCCTTATCATGCAGCTTGCGGCCGGAAAAGAGGAGGAACTGAAAGCCTATCTGGAAGAACTGAACGAGACTATGGACAGACTGGAATTCCGGTTCAAGACAGGGAACACAGTTGTGGATACCCTGCTGAATATGAAATACCATGAGATTGCCAGCACGGTGCCAGACCTGCGGATGGATGTGGAGGGGCTGCAGTTCCCGGAGAAACTGTTCATCCAGAGTTATGATATCGGCATTATCATAGGAAACGCATTGGATAACGCGATCGAAGCCTGCCGGAAACTGAAAGTGAAAGAGCCGGATGCAGAAGCCTTTATCCGCATCAGTTCTTTCCAAAAGAGGGAACTGTTTTTCCTGAAAGTGGAGAACAGCTTTGACGGAAAGGTGGTGAGAAAACCGCAGAATGAGTTTCCCGTGACGGATAAGGCAGACCGGGAGAATCATGGGATAGGGCTTGCCAACATCAAAAGCACGGCTGAAAAGTATCAGGGGACAATGGATTTTAGGGTAAAGGACAGGGTGTTTATCCTGTCCGTGATGATGAAAAATGAAAGGAGAGAGGAAGATGGATTTCGGAGTGACAGGTAAATTGGGAGGGTACTATTTGGCGGAGCAGTACCGGAAGAATGCGGCAGGCAAGAGCGGGGGCGTGAGCTTTGCGGAGCTTGCGGCGGCAAAGGCGGCGCAGTCAGAGGTATCGGGAATGAGTTTTAAGGATATGTGGCAGGCGAGGTATCCCGGAGCGTACTACCATGTGATGGATGGCTCAAAGATATCACAAGGCGCATGGGACAGGAATGATTTCCCTCTTGAAAAGTTCTTCCGGGATGATGCTGATACATCTGTGGTAAATTGGAAGCCGACAGGAGCCGAGTCGGAAGCAACCAGTCCGCAGGTACAGTCCCGGTGGAATTCTACATTAGGGCAGAAGTCGATTATTGTACCGCCGGAATTGGAAGAAAAGATGAAGAATGATCCAGAACTGGCTAAGAAGGTAATGGCGAATGTTGAAAATTTTATTACCACATATACGGCAACCTCCGTCAGACCGGGGAGGGTATGTTCATGGCTGATCTCGCTTGATGAAAATGGAGAAATAGAAAAATATCGTGTGACAGGGGGCGGCGGTAATATATCTGGGCCGACAGAAGAGCAGCAGCGCCAGTTTGAAGCGGAGCAGGCGGCAAAGAGGAAAAGGCGTGAGGAATATGCACGGCTGAATGAGGAAAGCGCCCTGAAACGCAGGCTGATGGAGCAGGAAGCAGACGAGAGATATTATCAGACCAGCATAACCAAAAAGGCGGTTTCGATTGCCGCATATGAGGCGGCGGGCATTTTGAAGTAAGGAAGATCATGCCCGGACTTATCATAAGGGGGCATGGGCGGCTCCGAATGACAGAGGGGCCGCAGGTAAGATTTTTTGAAGGAGGATGATTATTATGGCAATTTCAGGAGTGAACACTTACAACAATGCGTATGAAAATATGTACGCAACAAAGCAGAAGGAAGAAACAAAGGAAACTTCCGCAGCGCAGAAAAAAGGGGATACCGAAAATAAAGGCGGCCTGTTAAACCAGTTGCAGGATAAGTATTCTAATTTTGATATTACGGCGGGTACTTTTTCCAAAGGCCAGGTTTCATCATCAAGCAAAGGTTTTCAAGGGGTAATGATAAGTTCTGCATATTTATCAAAAGCGGAGAATGATGAAAAGACGGCACAGGATTTAGATGAAATGTTAAGCGGAGTGGAGTCGGCATATAACTGGCTGAAAAATGCTTTTGCAAGGGATGGTCTGGAATTAGTTTCCTGTGGGTACTACATTGATGAAAATGGGAAAATGGGTTCCTATTCGGTTGTTGAAAAGAAACATAGTATGTTTGACAGTCTGGCAGAGCAGAGCGAGAAGAATGCCGATAGGATAAAAGAGAAACAGGAAAAAGCACGGGAACAGAAAAAGGCTGATGAAAAGAAAGCAGAAGAAAAGCGGGAACAGCAGGTAAAATCTTCAAAGGATAAAGTTGTTGTGGCTTCCTCAAATGAAGAATTGCTGAAAAAGGCGAAAGAAGCAGCAAATGGAACAAATGAAAAAGTGCTGACAAAGGAAGAAAAGGCATTAGGCAATAACTTTGATTTGAGCATATAGCTGTGATGTGAAAAGGAATTCAGATTTAAGGCCAAGGGGGATGAGAGTTATGTCAATGGAGATCACAAACAATTACAGCAACTATACAAGCGGCTATGCAAGTGACGCAAACAGCAGAAAGCAGACGGCGGAGAGCAAGGCCGCCGCACAAACAGGTAGCATCGGTGAGGCGGTGCTTTCCAAAGGGGCGCAGGCACTTTTGGAAAAGCTGCGAAAAAGCTACAGCGATATGGATTTCATGGTTGCCGATTTCGACAAGGGGGATAATGCCAAGGAGATTCTGTCGCACGGCACAAAAGAGGTTTCCGTCATATTCTCCAGTTCTGAGCTTGAGAAAATGGCATCCGATGAGAAATATGAAAAGGAATACATGGAACGGGTGCAGGGCGCGCTCCGTATGTCGGAACAGATCAACCGTGAATTTGGCTTTACATCGGCATTCGGGGAGAAGTCCGGCAGCAGTGAAATAAACAAGATAGGGATTTCCTTTAATTCGGACGGAACCGCATCTTTTTTGCGGAGCTGGAAAAGTCCAGCGCAAGGCAGAGGGAGCATATTGAGAAAGCACGGGAGGAAAAACGTGCGGCAAGGAAAGAGCAGGAGAAAAAGGCTGAAAAGGAAAGGCTGGAGAACAGGTATCTGCGGGAGGATGCGGGCGTGAAGAGGACGACTGTTCAAGCGGACAGCATGGAGGAACTGCCGGAGAAGATCAGGGGCGTTGATTGGGATTCCGTAAAGGCGGAGAACAGACCGCAGAGCGGTGGACGGTTTGATTTTACCATATAGGAGGATAAGCAGATGGCAATGAATGTTAACCAGGATTACAGCCAGTTTTATGTGGGGACGGAGCAGCTAAAAAGCTACGGCTCCAATCCGGCTGCAAAGAAAGATACCTTAGTGAAATACCGGTTCAACACCACGGATGAACATGGCAACAAGGTCATGGATAAGATGTCAAAAGAAGAGACCATGAAAGCTGTGAATGAGATTTCCTCGCAGTACGGGGACAGCGTCATCGTGCAATTTTCCGGCGACGGCCTTGCGGCGGCCCTTGCGGAGGGTGCAAAGTCCATGTCCGGCAGGGCAATGACAGAGGAGGAAGCGGCAAAGAGGGCGGCAAGGGATGCTGCATTCCAGGCGGAGAATGTAATACAGCATGAAAACACGCACAGGATCGTCATTCCGAATTATGGCCTGAACGGTTCTATTTCAGACAGCGGGAAGGTCATATACAATGTGCAGGAGGGGCAGGTACGGATGTCCGGCGCACCCGGCAGCTATGTGGATATGGAGGGCTGGCTGAAAGCGAATGACACCGATCTGTATAACCAGATCAACGAGCTGAACCAGAGTATCATAAACCATAAGGACGGAGAGAAGCATTCCGCTAAGTTCATAGAATTATACACAAAAGCGGCGAAGAAGATACTGGACGCTCCTTCCGACACGAAAAAGGACAGCGGTTATGTAGACTGGAAGGAAAAAGTGGAAAAGACAAAGGTGCCGGCCACATTCCAGAATGTGAAATACAACAGTTTCCAGTCATTTATGGAAAGCCTGCAGAACCAGAGCAGCCTTTCCAATTCATGGATCAGCGCAAACATAAGCCGCTTTGTGAAATGGCTGACTGTTTGATAGAAAAGGACATGAAGATATAATTTTTACACCCTATTCCGCAGAGGCGCAAAAACCATGCGCCCCTGCCGGGGATTATTTGGAAGGAGGTGAAAGTCGGTATGGAATTTGACAGGGGAAGTTAGGTGGGTATGTTTGCATGGAGGCATAAACTGCTCGGACTTATTACATGGGAGCAGGGGCGGCTCTGAACGACAGAGGGGCTGCCATAAGAAAGAAATGGAGGACTGAAATGAGCATTAATGGAATAGGAACAGCGGGATATCCGCTGACAGGATACACGGCAAGAAAGACAGGAAGAAGCGCGGAATCCGGGGCTGTGGGATTCATGGAAACGGTGGAAGAAAAGGCGGCGCAGGGCAGAGCAGCCGATTATGATGAAAAAGCCTTTGAGATGGTCGGCCCGAATGCTCCGCAGGAAGTGAAGGATGCGTGGATGGAGGCGGCGAAAGAAGTAAATGCAAATGGCATGGGAATCCGGGGCAACGGAATGATGAGCCACATATCGCAGATGATGGTGCAGCGGCTTAATAGACAGCTTAAGGGCGAGACGGAGAATTTTGACATCCTTGGAAGCACGGTGGAATCTGCAATCCAGGCAACGAAAGAGGCGCTGTACGATTTGGAGCATCCAAGGGTATATACGCCAAGGAGCATAGAGGTTCAGCAGGCCCGTATCAAAGAAGGGGAATTTTACAGGGCGTTTTTGGAGAAGCTGGAGAAATTATAGGAAGGTATAAGCCTGGCAAGGCAGGCATCCCCGGTTTTAGGTAGATTGGGGAGTCGGAGGTGGTGCAGAGAAAGGATATATCTATGAAAGAACGTATAAAGAACCGGGTACATGAACTGTACTGGAATGATGATATAAACTGTGCGAGGACAGCAATCATCTGTTTGGGTGAATTATTTGAAACTGCTATTGAACCGCAAACGATCTGGTCTGCTGTTGGATTACATGGCGCCGGAGGATACAGAGCGCAGTGTGGAATAGTTGAAGGTACACTCATGTTTATAGGAATATATCTTCATAAATTAGGAAAGACAGAAAACGAAATAATATCTGCTTGTTATAATTTTGCGTCAGCTTTTGAAAAAGCATTTGGCTCATTAAGATGTTTAGGACTACGCCCTACGGGTTTTTCAGAGAATGATCCACCACATATGTGTGAAAATTTGACTTGTGATGGGATTGAATTTGCATATCAATATATTTTGCAGGTTACAAAGCAATATTTCCAATAAACCACAGCCTAACAAGGCAGGGCTGGCATCCCCGGCGTTCCGGCAGATTGGGGAATTGTGAGCAGGATTTATTTTTAGAATGGGAGATGTAGATATGGGAAAGGGCGAAGGTAGTGTATCCATTATAGGCGGTGCAGATGGACCTACAAGTATTTTTATCGCCGGAAAAGGTGGTAAGGTGAAGCTGACAACACGCATCCAAAATTATTTCCGCAAATTAAAAAGGAATAGAGTAAAAAAGCGGATAACCGCCAATCCCCATACGCTGGAGGAAGTCGTGGAACTGATGAAAAGGGAATACGGTGCTGAGGAGGTTTCGCAGCAGTCCCATAATTACCTTGAGCAGAGAAAGTGCTTAAAGGCATCCCTTGTAATGCGCCACCGCCCGGATTTGCTTGGGAACTGATGGACTTGGAGCCGCCCGAAGGTGAGGATGTGGAAACCTTGAAAGCATTTTGGGAGCAGCTGCAGGAGCGGGAGAAGATGGCAGCGGAAATTACAGATGATATCTTCCCCGTAGATTTCTATATATATGCAATTAAGTGTCCTGAAAACTGCATGATGCAGATAGGGGAATATAATTGTGATAAGAGAGGTATTTGGGATGTTAAAAAAGCTGAACCAAATTACAAATATAACAATCGGTTCTTTTGTAGGAGTTTTCATTGGATGTGGAATATATGTATTTTGGGATTATAAAAAACACCCTGATTTATATGCTATGCAATCAGCACCGTGGTACACAAGTATTTTTGTTTATGGCATAGTTATGCTTATTTTTGTGACGGTGGCGGTTATTGCGAAGCTAATCATCCGAAAAAAGATGAAAAAGGAAATAAAGCCAATAGACGAATATCCCCAATAAGCCACAGCCTGACAGGGCAGGCATCCCCGGTGTTCCGGCAAATTGGGGAATCGGGGAGTAGCGAGAGGAGGTGAAGGTCGGTATGAAATTTGACCGAGGAACATAAATAAAGCGCCTTTGCATGGAGCAATAAAATGCTCGGACTTATATCGAGAGAGCAGGGGCGGCTCTGACCGACAGAGGAGCCGCAATATTAAAAATAATGGAGGATGAAATGAATGTTAATGGAATAGGAGCAGCAGGATACCCGGCAGCAGGGTATGAAACGAGAAGGGCAAGAAGGAATTACGCCGACCAGATGTGCAACATGGTTCCGGCAGCACAGTCATCCGGCGGCACATTTGAGTTACATATTTCAAACGATAAGGACGGAAAGGCAATCGGCTCAATGTGCGGGGCGGATTATTCCCTTACGGTCTATCAGCCGAAGGACTTTGACTCTGCAAACCCGGTATATAAGGTGAAGGTATGGGATAAAGACGGAAATGTGACAGAACGTATGGTGGATGTGTCAAAAGTCGATACAACGGGCAGTGACTATATTGATATGTTTGCATATTCCAGCCACTTATCGGCAAGCGGGGAATGTCCGGGCGCACAGTCCGCTTTTATCAGGGCTGGGGCAAATCAGCATGGCGCTGACAATAGGACACACGATGACCTGTTCGGGATGAATGACTGGATCAGCGTTTTAAAGGATGCTATGCAGACGCAGTATGATGCCGGGAATCTGAAAGGATATCTGGATTATAAGCAGTTTTGGGATTTTCTGGATAAGTAAGTTTTTGCAAGCAAGAAAGGCTTTCCCGGTTTTCCGGCAGATCGGGGAATCAGGGGATCAGGGCGGATTTGACACAAGGGCGTGAGGCAAAAATTTTTTGAAAGAAGGTGATGGCATCGGGCGCATATTGATGATTGAGTTTGGTGAGCAGGATTCCCCCCGCCTTTGACGAGGTGATGGATGTCCTGAAACGCCACCCTGACTTCGACTACCAGCAGTTGAATGAGGATTCCGTGCTTTCAATACCGGGGCTTGAGATTTACCCCAACCGCAGGAAGATATACCGCGGCCGTAAGGAGATCAGCCTTACGGTGAAGGAGTATGACCTTTTCTGCCTCCTGGTGGTGAACCAGGGGCACATCCTCACTTATAACCAGATATACCAGAAAGTGTGGGGCGAGGATGCGCTTGGCAATGAGAGCAACACCATAAAGTGTCACATACGGAACCTGCGGGAAAAGCTGTATGCGGCCCTGCCCGATGCCTGCTTTACGATCCGGTGCGAGCGGGAGGTCGGGTACTGTTTTGAACTGAACACGGAACAGAAACATACATAACAGCGGCTTTGGGAATCAGGCTGCTGTTATTTTTTTGCTTTATAGGGTGCTCCCAGCTAAGGGCTTGGAATTCGGTGGGTGAAAGTCCTACGGTGTAAGGTACAAGCTATACCGCACCAAGCGAGTCTTGGGTGGACAGCAGAGATGCTGTCTGCTAAGCGTAGACAGCGAGATTGCAGGGCATAACTGCACATAGCTTCGATATGAAAATGAAAGTGGGAAGGCAGAGGTGCTCCTATACACTGAAAGCAACATAACTGTAGTCACTAAGAGCGAGAATACAGTTGCTTCCCCGGAGTTTTGAGGTTGGTCATGCAATCAAGGATTTCAAGTCAACTGGAGGAGGTCTGTCTGGTTCCAGATGAGTTGCGTGCATCTGGTATGCGGAACAACTGTCGAAGGGAGAACCGCAAATGGTCAGCAGAAGTCGGATGGCCGAATAGTACACGGTAAAACATACAGTGGAAGTCGAGAAATGCCTGTCCTCGCAGGCTAGCCATGCAAAGTCATATCAAAGAGGAAATATAGACTGTACGCAGAGACAGGAGGAGCTATGGAAACGAAATTGGCGAGAATATCATAACTATCAGGCGAACATCCAGACATGGTATTTACGTCCATAGGGCATTTGATAAATTAGGAATTATTAAAAGAGTGCCACAAGGAAATGGACGGAAAGAAAGCAGCAGGAACCGATGGGATAACCAAAGAGGAATACGGGGCAAGGCTGGAGGAAAATCTGGAAGAATTAGAGGAAAAGCTTAAGAAGAAAGCGTACAAGCCCAAGCCAGCAAAAAGAGTGGAGATACCGAAAGAAAACGGAAAGACACGGCCGCTCAGTATCTATTGCTATGAAGACAAACTGGTGCAGGAAGCATTGAGACGAGTACTGGAAGCAGTGTTCGAACCGCATTTCTATGATGAAATGATGGGATTCCGACCAGGGAGAAGCTGTCATAAGGCATTAAGAAAGCTGAACGGAATGCTGGAAAAAGAAAAGACAAACTGGGTATTGGATGCGGATGTAAAAGGATTTTTCGACCACTTGGACCATGAATGGATAATAAAGTTCATAGAATCAAGAATAAAAGACCCAAATATCATCAGGCTGGTACGCCGGATGTTAAAAGCCGGAATCATGGAAGATTACAGATATGAAGAGACAGAGGAAGGAGCCGGACAGGGTTCGGTCTGCTCACCAGTAATCGCAAACATATATATGCACTATGTACTGGTGAGGTGGTTCAAGGAGAAAATGCAGCCGATCATGAAAGGGTACGCAGGGCTGGTGGTATATGCGGATGATTTTGTAGTCTGCTTTCAATACAAAACAGACGCAGAGATGTTCTATGAATATTTAAAGCGCAGAATGATGCACTTTGGACTGGAAATGGAGGAGAAAAAGACGAGGCTGATAGAATTCGGCCGATTTGCAGAAAGGAACCGGAAAGAACGTGGAGACGGGAAACCGGAGACCTTTACATTCCTCGGATTCACGCATTACTGTTCGCATGGAAGAACGGGAAAGTTCAGAGTGAAGAGGAAGACCAGTAAGAAAAAGCTAGCAAAGAAAAGCAAGGAAATAAATGCTACGATAAGAGATATGAGATTTCTACGCATAAACCAGATAGTAAAGAAGCTGAATGAAATCTTAACTGGTTACTATCATTACTACGGAATTACTGACAATTCAAGAAGCCTGAACTCATTCTATAATGTAGTATGGTTCAGGTTATTCTACTGGCTGAATAGAAGAAGCCAGAGAAGAAGCTATACAAAGGAAGGATATAAGGAATTGATGCGACAATTCCCACTCGTCCGACCACGTATCTATGTAAGTATATACGGATAGTTGTAGATGTATTAGCTTTGCAGGGAGCCGGATGCGGGAAAGCTGCACGTCCGGTTCTGAGAGGGGTAAGCCCCGTAAGGGACTTACCTACTTACCAACTGTTCAAAATTTATTTATTATTTAATTGCGGCATAATGATATAGTTCCATTCACCATGAAAATCATTTTTCACAATATTTACTTCGGCTAATTCTTCATCTATTGTTTCCAGCGGACGCCCGCGCCAGTTTTTGTTGATCTGGCTAAACAGACGGTGTTCTATTTTGTTCCACTTCGACGTTCCCGGCGGAAAATGGGATACCTCAATTGGAATGTTGATTTAGATGGACTGGACGGCAAATTCAGCCGTGTCCTTACTGATGCCGATATTGACATATTTTCCGACCGTGACATGGCCAATACAAATACCTTGGGACTTTAGTGCAGAAGGGGGTATATTTGGATACACAGGAACTGCCGGATTGCCCTTTGATACACAAACCGGGCAGTTCCTGTGTATCGAAATACAGAATGTTTGCTTTAGAAAGCGCAGAGCTGTTTAAAAAGATTGGACTGTAAAAATTATAATAAGTTTTTACAGGAAGCGGTTGGCAATTTTTAAGAAATCTTCATGGTATTTCTGGATAAAATCAGAATAAATCAGGCCCCGGGCCATGAGTTCTCTGCCAAGTTCTGCCAGGAATTCGGGAATATCTGATTCTAGCATTACGCCCAGTTCTTTGCCGAAGGATTCTTCTCCCTCGATGGGACAGCCCATTTCATAGACGGCAAAGGCCGGTTTCGGGCCCTCCGGCGTCTGTTTGACGCCTCCCCGGAAGCCAAGGGCGGCTACCGGATGGCCGGAGCAGGAGGAGGGGCAGCCGGAAATATGGATTTTGGGCAGGACATCGTTGGGGAAATGTTCTTTACGGACTCTTTCAATGCATGCCTTCAAAAGAGCCTGGGAATCCCTGGCGCCCACCTGGCAGATGGAAGCGCCGATGCAGGAGACGGAGGCTTCAAAACCCGTCTGGGCGCCGTCTTTGGTGAGGGCAAGAATTGTCTCGGCTTCCCGGGCCGTCAGGTTGATGATATAGAGACTTTCGTCCGGGGAAATCCGCAGCAGAACTTCCTCCATAGGAAGAATCGCATCATACAGGCGCCGGAAGAACTCAGGTTTGGGACAGCCGCCGATGGGATGGTAGCAGACGGCGTACAGTCCTTCCTGTTTTTGGGGAATGGCCCGGGGATGCTCCAGTTTTTTTTTCGTTCCCTGTTTATGAATTTCTGGGGCATTGAGCGTTAAGTCAAGCTGCTCAGAGGCCAGAGCCAGATTCAGTTTTTCCTGATAGGCCTGGAGATACCTTTCTGTTCCAAGGGTATCCTGCATAAAGCGGGTGCGGGATTTTGCACGGTTTTCATAATTGCCGTAAGCGGTAAAAGTATCAATCATAGCTTTGATGTAATATAAAATTTTTGCGGGCTCGATGTCAGATGCCGTCAGAACCCCCATTTTCGGTTCCCGGCCCAGTCCGCCGGCGCTGTACACGTCAAAGGTTCCCCGCTCTGTGGCGGCAAACCCCAGATCCCGGAAGGTGACATGGGTGATATTTTCTCCGGAATTGGAAAAAGCGACTTTTAATTTCCGGGGCAGCTTTACTTTGTGGATAAAGCCCAGTAAATATTCAGCGGCCGCTTTGGCGTAGGGAAGCGTATCGAAATATTCCCCCCGCTGCACGCCGGAGAGAGGAGAGCACATGACATTTCGGGGATAATCCCCGCCTCCGCCCCGGGTGATGATGCCATGGTCAAAGGATGCCTCAATCAGCGCGCAGACCTCTTTCTCGGACAGATTGTGAAGCTGCAGGCTTTGGCAGGTGGAAAAGTGAACCAGGGAAATGTTATATGTTTCAATGCTTTCTGCAATGAAGAGCAACTGTTCCTTTGTGATTTCTCCTCCGGCAAACCGAAGGCGCAGCATACTGGCATCGCCGCCTCTTTGGGCATAGCTGCCGAAGCCGCCGGAAAATTTTTTGTATTGGGCAACATTGATGTCTTTTTGATAGAATTTTTTCGTCATTTCATGGAATTCTTTCAGGTCTCCCCGAAATTCTTCAATATACTTCTGGGACATAGCAACCTCCTGTCTGTTAGTTTGGCAAAGCGTAATCTGCCGCACAGGATCAGTATTTCCAGAAAGGGGAAAAATACTCTGCCTGCCAGATGTCCCGGAACATTTTTATTTTATTTTTTTGACAAGCTCTGCAAACTCCTGCATCTGGGAAGTGACAGGATGGCAGTGGTTGTGGCAGAGATAAAAATAACGCTTCATGGAAACATTTTCGATGGAACAGATAAAAATGTCGCCTTTTTTTTCGTATTCGGACGCGCACCGCAAGGATAAAACGCCCAGGCCCAGATTATGGCGCACGGCGTCCACAATGCCGCAGCGGCTGCTGCACTCCCATTTGATCATAAAAGGAATATGAGAATGCATCATAATATTTTCAAAAATCGCCCGGGTGCCGTTTCCTTTTTCCCAGATAATAAAATTCTGGTGCCGCAGTTCTTCGATACCGATGGAGGTCCGTCCGGCAAAAGGATGGCCTTTTCCGCAGATAATGCACAGAGTATCCTCTAACACAGGTTCCGTCATAATTTCCTGATGGACAATAATTCCCTCCACCAGCGCAATATCCAGTTCATTGTGGATCATCCGGTGCTCAATGGTCTGGGTATTGTCCACAAATACCTTGACGTCAATGTCGGGAGACTGGAGTGAAAGCTGTTCCGCCAGAGAGCCCATCAGGGTATTGCCTACGGAAAGAGTGGCGCCGATCCGCAGAGGGCGCTGGGAGTTGGCATGTTTCATGGACTGCTCTAAATGTTCGTGGCTGGCTGCAATCTCTCTGGCGCTTTCAAGAAGCAGCAGCCCGGAAGAGGTAATCTTCAGTTCCTTGGGAAAACGCTCAAAGAGCCGGGTCTGATATTCTGCTTCCAGATCGGAAATAATCTGGCTTACCGTAGGCTGGGAAATATACAGCCGTTTGGCTGCTTCACTCATTTTCTTATACTCGGCTACGGCAATAAATGTTTTTAATTGTTTTAAGGTTGCCATGTAGAATCCTCCTGATGCATGGATAAAAACCGTGATGTTTTGTCCATGTTTATCATAGTATGTAAAAAGCATTTCTGTGGCATAGGAAAATACCTATAGCTTAATTTGTATTTTACTATTTTACGTACAATTTAACAAGTGCTATCATAGGAGCATAGAGAAAATTGTCGAATTTTTATCAATCTTTTTTAATTTCAGGAGGTAAGATATGAAAGTAGTGGTACTTGGCGGGGTTGCTGCCGGCACTAAAATCGCTGCAAAACTGATGCGGGAAGACCGGGCGAATGAAGTTATCGTGCTGAACAAAGGGAAGAATATTTCCTATGCAGGCTGCGGGCTTCCCTATTATGTGGGGCATGTAATTGAGGAAAGGGAGCAGCTGATTGTAAATACACCGGAGAAATATGCCAAACTTACCGGCGTAACGGTAATGACGGAGACGGAGGCTACCAAAGTAGATCCGGAGGCAAAGAAAGTAACCGCCGTAAATCTGGCAACCGGCCAGGAGCAGACTTATGAGTATGACAAACTGGTGATTTCTGTAGGGGCAAGCCCTGTGAAACCGCCCATTGACGGCTGTGAGCTGGAGAATGTGTTCTTCGTGCGGACACCGGAGGACGCCATCAGAATCCGTGAAGCAGTAGACGCTGGAGATGTAAAGCGCGCGGTGGTAGTTGGTGCAGGCTACATTGGATTGGAGATTGCAGAGAACCTGAAGCTGCAGGGAATCCGCACCTTTGTGCTGGATATGGCAGAACATGCCCTTCCGGGATTTGATCCTGAGATGGCTGAATATGTGGAAGGCAAATTGCAGGAAAGCGGAATTCCGGTAGTAACAGGAGTGGCAGTTACAGGACTGGAAGGAAGCGGCAAGGTAGAGAAGGTTCTCACCAGTAAGAAAGCTTACAAGGCTGATTTGGTAGTGCTCAGCGCAGGAATCCGCCCCAACACATCCTTCCTGGACGGAATCGGTCTGGAAATGTTCAAAGGAACCATCCTGACCAACAAAAAGGGAGAGACAAATCTTCCGGATATCTATGCAGCAGGAGACTGCGCAATGGTACATAACGCATTGACAGAGAAGGCAGCATGGTCTCCCATGGGCTCCACCGCAAATATCAGCGGCCGCCTGATTGCCCAGAATATGATGGGTGCGGATCTTGGCTACCGGGGCGTACTGGGAACGGCAGTGTGCAAGCTTCCCGGCCTGAATGCAGGAAGAACCGGATTGACCGAGGCGCAGGCTGAGGCAGAGGGCTTCCATCCTGTCAGCGTAATTACAGTTGTGGACGACAAGGCCCACTATTTCCCGGGTGCGGGCACATTTATTATCAAGATGATTGCAGACAAAGATTCCTTAAGACTGCTGGGACTGCAGGTAATTGGAGCAGGAGCGGTGGATAAGGTAGTGGATATTGCCGTAACAGGCATTATGTTAAAAGGAACCCTGAACGATCTGGCAGATATGGATTTGGCTTACGCGCCGCCGTTTTCCACAGCAATTCATCCCTTTGAGCATACCTTAAATGTGCTGATGAATAAGATTAACGGCAAGTTTGAGACATTTACGCCGGCAGAATATGCCAGCGGCGCAGCAGAAGGCTATAAGGTAGTGGACGCATGTCTGGCCCCCTCCATTGAAGGAGCGCCCTATGTAGAGCTTACCACAGTGGAAGGCCCGGTGGACGGGCTTGAGCCGGACGAAAAGATTCTGCTTGTGTGTAACAAAGGCAAAAGAGCTTACCTGCTTCAGAACCGCCTGAAATTCTACGGATATAAAAATACGAAGGTATTAGAAGGCGGAATTACATTCAGCGATGTGGAAGTATAAAATATAATTTTATAAATATAAGAAAAGGAGATTGAGAGATATGGGATGCACAATCAAACCAGAAGAGATCAAAAGAGTAAAAGGACTCGGATTTCTCAACAACAAAGGAACAGATTTATTTAACGGACGTGTGATTACCGTAAATGGCAAAATCACAGCAGAGCAGACCAAAGTCATTGCAGAAGCAGCAGAAAAATTTGGAAATGGAGATGTGGAATTTACCACACGTCTTACCGTGGAAGTGCGCGGAATCCATTTTGATAATATTGAACCGTTCCGTGAGTATATCGCAAAAGCCGGCCTTGAAACCGGCGGTACCGGATCTCTGGTTCGCCCGGTGGTATCCTGTAAAGGAACTACCTGCCAGTACGGACTGTATGATACCTTTGATTTGTCTCAGAAAATTCATGAGCGTTTCTACAAAGGATATCACACGGTAAAACTTCCCCACAAATTTAAAATCGCAACCGGCGGATGCCCCAACAACTGCGTAAAGCCTGATTTGAACGATCTGGGTATTATCGGACAGCTTGTGCCGAACGTAGAAGAAGATATGTGTAACGGCTGCAAGAAGTGCCAGGTGGAAACGATCTGCCCGATGAATGCGGCAAAAGTGGAGGACGGTGAGCTTATCATCGACAACGAGGCATGCAATAACTGCGGACGCTGCGTGGAGCAATGTCCATTTGATGTAATTGAAGAAGGAACACCGGGATACAAGATTTATATCGGCGGAAGATGGGGCAAGAAAGTGGCTCACGGACAGCCGTTATCCAAAGTATTTACCACAGAAGAAGAGCTTCTGGACACCGTGGAGAAAGCAATTTTGTTCTTCCGCGAGCAGGGCAGGACAGGCGAGCGTTTTGCGGACACCATCGCAAGAATCGGATTTGAAGAAGTGGAAAAACAGCTTCTTGCAAACGATATTTTAGAAAGAAAGCAGGAAATTCTGGATGCGCAGCTTCATCTGGTGGGAGGAGCAACCTGCTAATTTTGGGAGGAATTTAAGAAATGGGTTCAAAGAAAAAATACGGTGCAATTCTGTTGTGCCTGGTAATTGGATATCTGGCAACAATGTCCACAGATTTGCAGTCCTCTGTGTTAGGGCGTGTGGTTATGGGCGGACCAATGGTTGCATTGTTGGTTTCTATGATTATATGCAACATTATTCCCTCTGTGGATAAGGACTTTAAAGAGGGAACTACATATTGCAGCAAGCAGTTCTTGAACTGGGGTATTATCATGACCGGCGGAACTTTAAGCTTTGCTGACATTATGGGAACCGGCGTCAGGGCGCTGCCGTTAATCCTGTTTAATATCTGTCTGTCCTTTGCAGTGGCAATGCTGGTGGGCGGAAAAATCGGAGTTACAAAGAATACCTCCGTGCTGGTAGGCGGCGGAACCTGTATCTGCGGCGGTACGGCTATTGCAACCTTAAGCCGTATTATCAAGGCGACAGACGCAGAAATCGCCTTTGGTATGGCAGCAATTTTCCTGTTCGATACTATTTCCGCATTTTCTTATCCGTATATTGCTCCGATGCTGGGATTTACCGAAAATCAGTTTGCATTTGTGGCAGGTACGGCGATTAATGACACTTCTTCCGTGGCAGGCGCTCAGGCAACTTATCAGGCGATGATTGCCAATCCGGAATTCAGCGGCGCATTGAATGTAAAATTGGTGCGTACCACAATGCTGATTTTCGTGGCAATTGTATGGACGGTTCTGATGGCAAGAGACGCTAAGAAGAATGGAGAAGCAGGAAGCAACGACAGCATTCTGGCAGTAGTAAAGAAAACCTTCCCCATGTTCATTCTCTGGTTTGTAGTAATGGCAGGTCTGAATACTTATGGCGTGTTCAGCGACGTGGGAAGCAGCCTTTTAAAGACAGTAAGCAAATTCCTGTTTGCATCTGCTCTGGCGGGCGTAGGATTTAAGATCAAGTTCAAAGATGTATTTTCCAAGGGATTGAAGCCGATTGCATTGGGCGGAATCACCTGGGCCTGCGTGGCAGCGTCATCCTATATCTTCGCATTCCTTTTTGCAGGATATATCGGATAGAAATTGCCAGTAAACAAAAAATATGTTATGCTTTATAAGCATCGGGGGCTGCCGGTATGCAGCCCCCTTTTAATGTTTAATATGAAAGCCTCTGGCTTCCATATTATGGATGGCCATGCGGCCTGTCGCACGACAAGCTAAGCAAGGTGTGGGTTTACTATGAAAGCCTCTGGCTTCCATAGTATGGATGGCCATGCGGCCTGTCGCACGACAAGCTAAGCAAGGTGTGGGTTTACTATGAAAGCCCCTGGCTTCCATAGTATGGATGGCCATGCGGCCCGCCGGACGGCAGGCTGAGCATGATGGAGGTTTATTATAACAGCTCATTACATAAGGAGAATCAGACATGCAATTTGGATTCTTAGGGATAAATTATCAAAATGCGCCTTTGGCAGTTCGGGACAGGACAAGCTTCACCGATGCCATGAAACTGGAATTTTTCCAGAGAGCGGAGGAGGCCGGGGTGGATCAGTGCATGGTACTGTCCACCTGCAACCGTAGTGAAGTGTATTACCTGTATGAGAGGGAGGAGCAGCAGGCTCAGATACAGAGCATTTATGAGGGAATGTTTCCGGATGTGACATTAGAGGAGCTTTTGCTCAGATTGTCGGGAGAGGAGGCCATGGCCTGGCTGTTTCGCATTGCCGCGGGCCTGGAATCTCTTGTGCTGGGGGAGGATCAGATTCTGGGTCAGGTAAGGGATGCGCTGGATTTTTCCAGAACCATGGGATACAGTAAGAAAGAACTGAATAGGATTGTAAGGGATGGGATCACCTGCGCCAAGCAGATCAAAACGGAATTGAAAATCAGCGAGAAGCCCCTTTCAGTCAGTTATATCGGAATTAAGAAGTTAGAGGAAGCCTGCGGCATCAGCGGGAAAAGGATTCTTGTGATTGGAAGCGGAAAGACAGCGGCTTTGGCCCTGAAATATATCTATGAATATCCGGATATTTCCGTTACTGCATGCAGCAGGACATATGCCCATGCCAGAGAGTTGAGAGAGCAGTTTCCGCTGCTTGAGATTGTACCCTATGAAGAGTGGCGTCAGGCGGCGGGAGACTGCGATGTTGTAATCAGCGCCACATCTTCTCCTCATCTGGTGGTGCGCAGGGAGGATATCACACTGACGCGCCCGGTCACGTTCCTGGATTTGGCGGCGCCGAGAGATATTGACACTTTATTTTCTGAGGACCCTCTGGCAACGCTGATTAATCTGGATACCCTGCAGGCCATTGCGGGGGAGAACCAGAAGGAACGGGAGCGTCTGGTGAAGGAGAGCCGGAAACTGATCGAGGAAAAATTACAGGAAACACAAGTCTGGCTTGTGCACAGCCGTATGGATTCTACCATTGAATCCTTACAACAGAGGTGCAGCGGAATTGAGGAGGACAGTTTTTGCTATTTAAACCGGAAAATGGAGCTTGGGGCAAGAGAGCAGAAGCTTTTGAAAAAAGTGCTGCATGCGTCTTTGCAGCGGCTGCTGCGGGAACCGATTCAGGAATTAAAGCGTCTGGAGTCCGAAGAAGAACAGGAAGAGTATAAACGGCTGGTGAAACAGCTGTTTCAGATATAAACGGTAATTTATGTGAGAGTATATAGATAGGAGAAGAAGGATGGAATACAGAATTGGCACAAGAGGCTCGAAACTGGCGCTGACCCAGGCAGAATATGTCTGCGGCAGGCTGACGGAGGCTTTCCCGGAGGATACCTTTGAAATTCAGGTGATTAAGACAAAGGGGGATGTGATTTTGGATAAGCCCCTTCATGAAATCGGAGATAAGGGCGTATTTGTAAAAGAAATTGAAGAAAAGCTGTTGGCAGGCGAGATTCAGATTGCCGTTCACAGCATGAAAGATATGCCCTCCTCGCCGGCTCCCGGGCTGATGTTTACGAAAGCATGGAAGCGGGAAGATCCCAGAGATGTTCTGATTCTGCGGGAAAAGAAATCATTGCAGGAATTGCCTCAGGGCGCGGTGATCGGAACAGGAAGCAAGCGCAGGGAATTTCAGCTGAAGCGTCTTAGGCCGGATCTCCGGGTTGTGGGCATTCGGGGAAATGTAGGTACCAGAATCCGGAAAATGGAAGAGGAGAAGTTAGACGGGATTCTTCTGGCCGCCGCAGGGCTGCGCCGGTTGGGCATGGAGGACAGAATTACCCAGTATTTGGAACCGGAGGAGATGATTTCTGCGCCGGCCCAGGGAATTCTGGCATTGGAAATCTGTGAGGGAGAGCAGAAGCTTCTGGAAATGCTCAACCGGCTCAGCGATGAGGAAACGGAAGCCGCTGCAGCGGCGGAACGGGGATTTCTGCAGCAGATGGGAGGAAGCTGCCATGTTCCGGTGGGGGCAATTCTGAGAACCGAGGAGAAACATGTATCCGACAGTGCGGGCCCGGGGCAGCAAAAGGATGGAACATACCGTCTGGATGCAATGTTCGGGGATGCGACAGGAGCCAGGCAGGCTTACGTAACGGTATACGGGGCCTATCCGGAAAAACTGGCCGGGGAAGCTGCAAAGGAAGTGCGAAAGAAACTGGCCGGCAAAGTTATTTTGCTGGGAGCCGGCCCGGGAGATCCGGGGCTGATGACAGTAAAAGGCTTAGCGGCAATCCGGGAAGCCGACTGTATTGTGTATGACCGGCTGGCGTCGCCGGAGCTTCTGGCAGAAGCAAAGCCCCAGTGTGAAAAAATTTATGTGGGCAAGGCAAATCATCACCACACCATGAAGCAGGAGGACATTAATCAGCTTCTGGTGCAAAAAAGCATGGAATATGGCAAAACCGTCCGGTTAAAGGGCGGAGACGTCTATGTATTCGGAAGAGGCGGGGAAGAAGGGCTGTACCTGCGGCAGCAGGGCGTGGAATTTGAGGTGATTCCGGGCATCAGTTCCTGTATTGCCGGGCCTGCCTATGCGGGAATTCCCATTACCCATCGGGGAAAAGCATTGGGATTTCATGTGGTAACCGCCCATGACAGACGGGATGAACTGGCGGACATTGATTTTAAAGCCATGGCAGGCGGGAAGGAAACCTGTGTGTTTTTGATGGGATTAAGCAAAGTGGGAGAGATTGCCAGAAAGCTGATGGAGGCAGGAATGCCGGAGCATACCGGGGCAGCCGTGATTTCCCAGGCCACTACCCCCAGGCAGCAGACCTGTGTTTCTGATTTATTACATATGGAAGAGGATGTGAAAAACGCCGGTCTGGTTTCACCGGCCTTGATTGTTGTGGGCCAGGTGGTGTCTCTGCGGAAGAAGCTGAACTTTTACGAAAACCGTCCCCTGTCCGGGAAACAGTATTTGATCCCCAGAATCGGAAGCCGTCCCACCAGACTGGGCCAGCTGCTGAAATCACAGGGCGCCCTTGTGGATGAAGTACAGGTGGGAGAAATTGTAAAGGGCGAAAATTTTCCGGCAGAAGAGCTTGGCAGGGCAGATTGGCTGATTTTCACCAGTAAAAACGGCGTCAGCGCCTTTTTCCGGCAGTTTCGGGAGAAGGGACTGGATCTGAGAAGCCTGGCTTCTGTGAAGATTGCGGTCATCGGCGGGAAAACAGCGGAAATGTTGGAGGAACTGGGACTTTATGCAGATTTGATTCCCGGGGATTTCCACAGTGACGCCCTTGCAGAAGCGATGAAACAGCAATTGACCGGTTCTGAGAACGTCTGGTATCTGAAAGCCGGGAATGCCGACAGCCATCTGCAGGAAGCTCTGAGCGGGCGCTGCAGCTTCCGGGAAATTACGGTATATGAAAACTGCAGCGTAGAACCTGAACTGGATGGGCTTTGTGATTTGAAGGAATACGATGGAATTCTGTTTACCTGCGCTTCATCAGCTCAACGTCTGATTCAGGCCATGGGAAATGTGTGGGATTTATGCCAGGTCTACAGCATTGGCCCCAAAACCACATCATTTCTGAAAAAAAGCGGTGCGAAGCTGGTGCTGGAGGCAAAACATTTCACGTATGACGGACTGGCAGAGCGGGTGCTGCAGGAAGAGGAACATCAGCAGTAAATGAGGCAATTTCAGATATAGACGAAACAAGAAACACATAGAGAGGAAAAACAGGATGAGGAAGGCAATTTTTTTTGACATAGACGGAACAATCTGGGACAGGAAACAGTGGATTCCGGACAGCGCCAGAGAGGCGTTTCGACGGATGAAGCAGCAGGGGCATTATCTGTTTATCTGCAGCGGAAGAACCAGGGTGTTTATTCCCGATGAATTGCTGATGCCGCTGGGCTTTGAAGGAGTC
The DNA here is from genome assembly GCF_056822245.1 of Petralouisia sp. Taxonomy (NCBI): domain Bacteria; kingdom Bacillati; phylum Bacillota; class Clostridia; order Lachnospirales; family Lachnospiraceae; genus Petralouisia; species Petralouisia sp. Next base: position 75,428 of record NZ_JBQIOP010000006.1, read on the forward strand.
CTGGCCGGCTGCGGAACCTACGGGGAATTTCAAAAGGAAGTGAAATTCTATCACAGAATTCCTCTTAAGGAGATTCAGAGAGTCAATGAAATCCTGCGGGAATTAGGGGCGGCGTATATTCTGGAGGGACGTCATCTGCTGTATCTGGACGAAGAGCGTTTTTCAGAAAAATCTTCTTTTTCACGGGAAATAAAAAAGGCTCTGGGACAGAATGTGGTACGGGTGACCGGCAACGAAGAGAACCTGGAGGTCAGCAAATTCTGCGTCAATTACATGGATGACAAACAGCGTCAGAAAGAACTGGAGGAAAGAGTCGGAGAAGATTTTACCATTATTTACCGGGAGGGCACATTTATGGAGGTTGTGCCCAAAGGATTTAACAAGGCCACCGGTATTCAGGAGATTTGCAGGATGCTCAATATTGCCCCGGAAGAGACGTATTCTTTCGGGGACAGCACCAATGATTTGGATATGTTAAAGTACACGGCCCATTCCGTCGCCATGGGAGACGGAATGCAGGAGGCCAAAAATGCGGCGGAATATGTGACGGCGCCTCTGGCAGAGGACGGCATTTATCAGGCATGCCGGCATTACGGGCTGATTTAAAGAGAAAATTTACGCAGGGCTGCCGCATTAAAAAGTAAAGGGGCAGCCCTTTTTCTATCTCGTAATGGAATTACCCTCTGGTATGCCGGATTTTACCAGTTCAGTAAAGCTGCGCCCCAGGTAAGACCGGCGCCGAAACCGGAAAGCAAAAGCAGATCTCCCTCTGAGAGCTTTCCTGCCCTGTGCACTTCGTCCAGAAGAATGGGGATGCTTGCAGCGGAGGTATTGCCGCAGTGCTCCACATTGGAGGGGAATTTCTCTAAAGGCAGCTTCAGCTTCCGTGCAATGGAGGTGATAATCCGGTAATTTGCCTGATGGAGCAGGTAATATTTCACATCTGAAGCCGGAATTTCTGACTGGGCCAGAAGAGACTCAATGCAGGCCGGAACCTTTTTTACGGCAAACTTAAAGACCTCCTGCCCGTCCATGTACAGATAATCAGGGTCAGTGCCGGTGGTGAGATAAGGGTTGTTGTTGGTGCGGCATTTACACATCAGTATTTCTCCGCCGGTTCCGTCTGAGCCTTGTACAGAGGCAATCATGCCTTTCTCAGAGGCCTTTGCAACCACGGCCCCTGCGCCGTCTCCGAACAGAACGCAGGTGGAACGGTCTGTCCAGTCTATGATTTTAGAAAGGGTTTCCACGCCGATGATCAGGGCGGTTTTATAAATGCCCGCCTGAAAATAGGCGTCTGCAGTATGGAGGGCAAACAGAAAGCCGGAACACGCCGCATTTATGTCGAAGGCAGCGGCTTTCGCCGCGCCAAGTTCTTTCTGCACCATACATGCGGCGCTTGGAGTAATATAATCAGAAGAAACGGTTGCTACAATAATCAAATCAATTTCTTCCGGCGAAAGTCCGGAATCTTCCAGAGCGTTTTTGGCTGCGCTGACTGCCATTGACAGTGTGGTCTCTGTTTCGGAAGATACCAGATGACGTTCCCGGATACCGGTCCGGCTCTGAATCCATGAGTCGTTGGTTTCTACAATGGTAGAAAGAAAATCGTTTGTGGCAGATTTATCCGGAAGGCAGCTTCCGGTTCCAATAATTCTTGCTCTCATCATAATTCCTGTCCTTATATTATTAGTTTGATAATCAAAATATTTATATCTTTACTATAAACGCAGACAGGGAATTTGTCAATGGAAAGTTTCGGTCCGTCTGCTGCAAAGTCCGCTACATGGTTCTGTTCAGACGCCAGAGCTGCATGACGTATGCAATCTGTCCGATAAAGTATGCGCCGATGATTGTAAAGCAGGAAACTTCTGTCATATATCCGGTAAAAATTAAGGCAAATATGGAGATCACAATTGTAAAACTCATGACTTTGTATCCGCTTGCCATTGCTGCATTGCTTATCATAATATTTCTTTCGTCCTGTTCTTCAATCTCCATTTCTTTGGTTTTCTTATGAAATAAATCACAGACGCCGGAAATGATAAACAGACTGCCGATTAAAGATGTACCGGCCACAATCAGGTCGGGACGCGGCACAGGAACTAATTCATGTATGCCCAGTCCGTAGGTCAGAAGTCCTCCCAACAGAATCAAAAGGCCCGCAGCCGTCGTTAAAACAGATAAACTCTTTTTCATCTTCATTCCTCCTCATAAATAAAAATATCTTCAATGCTCCGATCAAAATACCGGGCGATTTTAAATGCAAGCTGTATGGATGGATTGTATCGCCCATTCTCTAAAGAACCTATGGTCTGCCGTGATACCTCCAGTGTCCGGGCCAAATCCTCCTGTTTGATTCCCCGTTCTTTGCGCAATTCTTCCAGTCGATTCTTCATGGATACCTCCCTTCCATGGAAAGTTTACTTTCCATATATGGATTATAGCATAACGGATAAGAATGTCAAGTATACTTTCCATTTTTAATAAATAATCATGCGGCAATGGATTTCCATCAGCAATGATAGCAACTTCGTGTTGCTGAAAGCTGTTACAGAGGTTATAATAAAGATAAACCTGTTACAGGAAAGAGGGTGGTTGTTTGAGCGATACAGTAAAGCTGAATGATGAGGAAGAAAATTTAGAGCTGTTGGAAGGATTTACCCTTCTGGATGATGAGTTTATGACAATCGTGTTTGACAGAAACACAGAGGCAACGGAGCTTCTATTAAATATTATTCTCGGCAGGAACGATATGGAAGTCACGGAAGTGGCGGCGCAGAGGGAATATAAGAATCCGGTCATGGGAGGCCGTTCTATTAAGCTCGACATTTATGCCAAGGGTTCTGACGGAAAAGTGTATGATATTGAGTTGAGGTACAAAATGAGAATGCTGGGGCAGACGTTCACAGAGCCAGATTTCACAGCAGTATGTTAGATACGAAGATGCTGAAAGAAAAGCAGAAATTTAAAGAGATTCATGAATCCTATGTGATATTCATTACAAGGAACGACTATATGAAACTGGGATTGCCGTTATACCATGTGGAACGGATGGTACAGGAATCAGGGGCGTTATTTGGGGATGGCGCGCATATTATTTATGTGAATGGCAGCTATAAAAATGATAGTGACCCCGTAGGGAAACTGATGCATGATTTCCGCTGTACAAGTGCAGTCGATATGTTTTATCAGGAACTTGCAAAGTCGGTAAGGCATTTTAAAGAGACGGAAGGAGGCCGAAGTCAAATGAGTAAGGCAATGGAGGAAAGAATTAACAGAGAAAAAGACAAGGAAAGAATTGATTGTTCATATGAATATATTAAAAATCTTATGGAAGCCATGAAGATGACAGCAGAACAGGCTATGTCTATTTTAAAAATCCCAGATGCGGATAGGACTGTTTTATCCAAGAGATTTTAGCAGTTATTGAGAAAAAGGGCGATAATAGAAGAAAGTTAAGATATTTAGGCGGGTCAGCGATGGCTCGTCTTTCTCTTTTTGTGACGGGTCTGAACGATTTTTTTGTGGAAAATACGGCTGTATATTTAGATGACAATGGATTTCCATCAGCAATGATAGCAACTTCTTTTTTCCCATGCATATGATAAAGGAAAAATAACTGCCTGTGCCCAGTGAGCGCAGGAAGGAGAAAACATGGCAATTACAATCATTTTGGATGCTGGCCACGGAGGGTATGACAACGGAGCTTCCTACAACGGAAGAAAAGAAAAAGACGATAATCTGCGGGTCACTCTCGCAGTGGGGGAAAAATTAGAGGACGCCGGATACAATGTACTTTATACAAGAACTACAGACCGTTACGACTCGCCTTTTGAAAAAGCCCAGATAGCCAACCGTTCCGGAGCAGATTATTTCATTTCTTTTCACCGGAATTCCAGCGCCAGTCCCAATACCTACAACGGCACCCAGGCATTGGTCTATGAACTTGGAACAGAAGCGGCAAGACTGGGGGCTTCCATCAATCAGGAACTGGTGGATTTCGGTTTTAAGGATCTGGATGTGGTGGAGCGTCCCGGCCTTGTGGTGCTTCGGAGAACCCAGATGCCGGCAGTTTTGATGGAGCTTGGATTTATCAATCACGACGGGGATAACCGGCTTTTTGACGAGGAATTTAACCAGATGGTGGACGCGATTGTAACCGGGATAGAAAAAGCCCTGCCCTTAGAGACGCCTGTCAGAAAGTATGGCGTCCAGGTGGGCCTGTACCGGTATGAATCCAATGCGGAATATATGAGAGAGCAGTTGGAGGATCAGGGTTATTTTGCGTCTATCCGTTGGGAGGAGCCCTATTACGCAGTAATTGTGGGCCGGGAGGACAGCTTGGAGGACGCTATGGAGCTGCAGGCAGGGCTCCGCCAGGATGGATACGACACGCTTGTGGTGAGTATGTAAAGTCTAAAATTTTTATAAATACAGGAAAAAGTGTTTACAACCCGGACAGATTTTTGTATGATATGACTATCTTTTGTTCAGTGTACAATCATCTGTGTACAGAATTATCAAATCCTTTGGCTCACAGGTATATCTTCCTACTTTTTTAGAATATTTGACAGTGATATTCTCCTTTGAAAATCAAATACAGAGGAGAAGCAGGAATGAAAATAGCATTTTGGAGTGATGAAAAGCAGGCGGAGACAACATACCATACGGCTCTGGTTGCCTGTGCATCTGCATTAATGTTTCCATTGCGCGCTGCTGTGGTTTCCGGCGGCTATAACGGGAAAGAACTGGAGAGAAATTTCCAGGCCGGAAGAAAGCGTTCTGCTCTGCAGCAGAATACCGGAGTGGAGCTTAAAGAGCCGGGCAGCATGACTGTGGGAAAGCAGGATTCTAAGCAGAAAACAGGCTCACAGGGCAGTACCGCTGTGGGAAAACAGGATTACAGACAGAATTTGGCAGAGGCAGGCATTTTGGCGGCTGAGAGGCAGGAGTATTTTGTTTCCGGCGGATTGGACTGTCTGTTGGGGAAGAAGCGGCAGGAACTGACGGAACAGGTAATTCTGGAAAATATGCGTCAGGTGATGAACGGCAGGCTCTACTGTCTGCCCGGCAGCCAAAGACAGGAGCAGGAATGGTGGCATGAAGATCCGTTGTTTACCAGACTGAAGCAGGTAATTGATGGGGTGGAGCATTGTTTTGATGTGATGTTTGTGGACTGCGGCAGCAGAAAAGATGATTTTGCAAAACGCATATTGATGGAAGCGGATGTCTGCGTCCTGAATATGACCCAGGAGGAAGAACGTGTGGGAGACTATTTCAGAGATCCGCCTGGCTGGAAAGGAAAAACATTTTTTCTGATAGGAAATTATTTTTCAGATGGATTGTATACCAGAAGAAATCTGGAGCGGCTTTACCGTGTGGACGGGGAGCTGCTTGGGGCTGTTCCTTACAATCCCAGGATGCAGGCGGCCGGCAGAACGGGCGGAACAGACTTAAGGCTTAAGGAATATATCGGAACGGGCATGCGGGGGAAAAATGCAGAATTTGAACGGGAGCTGCTCAGAACGGTAAGACTGATTTTAAAGCTGGCCGGCGTGGAAGCATAGCTGCTTGTTCCAAACGCCGGGCCTTCAGATGTAATGGATTCAGGCTCAGACCTTCTCCGGTTCCGGATAAGTCTCTCCGAAGGTTTCTACGGTGACTGTTTTCAGAACCTGGGGTTTTATGGGACGGTCTGAATAATCTGTGTCTGTCTCGGCAATGCGGTCAACAATCTCCATTCCTTCGGTAATTTTGCCGAAAGCAGCATAAGCGCCGTCTAAATGCGGGGAATCTTTATGCATAATGAAGAACTGGGAGCCGGCGGAGTCAGGAGCCATGGTTCTGGCCATTGACAGCACGCCCGGGCTGTGTTTTAAATCATTGGAGAAACCGTTCTGGGCAAATTCGCCCCGGATGCTGTAGCCCGGGCCGCCGGTTCCGGTTCCTTCGGGGCAGCCGCCCTGAATCATAAAGCCGCGGATCACACGGTGGAAGCAGAGTCCGTTATAATAACCGCTCTGGATCAGGCTGATAAAATTATTCACCGTATTAGGAGCAATTTCCGGGTAAAGCTCCGCCTTCATAAGATCGCCGTTTTCCATTTCAAAAGTTACAATTGGGTTTTGCGCCATAATATTTTACCTCTTTTCGATATGATTTTTCCAATACCTGTTCAGCATCTCTATAGATTATACGATGAATGAGCGGTTTCGTAAAGAGTAAATCCTGTCGACAAGAAGTGCGAATATTTTCAATGGCCCAATGATATCCTTTTAGAAAAATTCATACTTCATCGATTGCCATCGATATACGAAAGGGGACATAATACTCATGGCAGATAAAATATTTGAAAACAATCAGGTTACAATTACCGGGGAGGTGGTTTCGGACTTCCAGTACAGTCACGAGGTATTTGGGGAGGGATTTTACATGGTTGAAGTGTCTGTAAACCGTCTGAGTAATTTTGCAGATGTGATACCCATGATGATATCTGAACGTCTGATTGATACACAAAACAGCTATATCGGACAATATATCCGGGTAGACGGACAGTTCCGTTCCTATAACAGACACGAGGAAAAGAGAAACCGCCTGGTGCTGTCTGTTTTTGTGCGGGAGCTGGAATTTGTAGATGAGATTCCGGAGGGGGAGAAGAGCAATCAGATTTTTCTGGACGGCTATATCTGCAAAGAACCGATTTACCGGAAAACGCCTCTCGGACGGGAAATCGCGGATTTGCTTATCGCGGTAAACCGTTCCTATGGAAAATCAGACTATATTCCATGTATCTGCTGGGGCAGGAATGCCAGATATGCCTCCGGATTTGAAGTGGGCGGACACGTACAGGTGTTTGGAAGAATCCAGAGCAGGGAGTATGTGAAAAAACTTTCGGAAACAGAAGTGGAACATCGGGTAGCTTATGAAGTTTCTGTAAGTAAAATAGAATATTTGGAATAAAAACAAATATTTTGGAAAAATTATATAATAGACAGAATACATAGCAGAAAAAATATAATTTTAAAACAGCGATTTGACAAAAATTTGCATTTTCCAAGGGTTTGTGGTATTTTAAAGAAGATTTCATTTTAAGAAAGGAAAATGGCATGTGTAGAGAAAAAGTTACTGTTTATTGCGGAGACGGGAAAGGCAAGACGGCAGCAGCCCTTGGATATGCAATTCAATCCGCAGGTCAGGGGAACAGTGTAATTATTGTCCAGTTTCTGAAAGGAAAAAAGGAAGAAGAGGTAAAACTTCTGCGGAGATTAGAGCCGGAGATAAAGTTTTTCAGCTTTGCAAGGTTTGAGAAAGACTTTAAAGAGCTTTCGGAGGAAGAGCAGCAGGAAGAAAGCATGAATATACGCAATGGATTTAATTTTGCGAAGAAGGTTCTTGTTACAGGGGAGTGCAGCATTCTGATCCTGGATAGTTTTCTGGAGCTTTTGGACAATCAGATGATCTCGGAAGAAGATTTGGATATTCTGATGAATGCCAGATCGGAAGATACGGAAATTGTATTTACCGGGAAACATGTGAACAGGGCATTATGGACATATGCCGGAAAAATCTATGAAATTCATGCAGAATGATGGAGAATCACTGTTGACTTTATAACAGGAAGATGCTATATTAACGTTATACGTAAAAGTTAAAATTTAATGGATAGAGGTTGCGCGGTTCATGAGTAATTTATCGGATGTGGCAGGCACAGGAGAAGATAAAGGAAAGGGAAGAGCGCCGAAAGAATTCTTTTCCTGCAGGAGATTCTTGGGCATATGATGAATAATTATATGACTGTCATCTTAAGGTGGATGGAGAGCTATCATGGATTTATATGCAGAGAACAGGGTTCTTTGCAGGGTTCAGAATCTTTAAGCCGACTTGTCCAGTCGGCTTTTTTATGCACAGAGCGTTTTATAAAGAAGCGTCTCTGTACTGCAGCCAAATGATAAGGAGGAAGGTATATGGCAATTTTTAAAGGAGCCGGCGTTGCTCTTGTGACGCCGATGAAAGATAATCTGGAAGTGAATTATGAGAAACTGGAGGAGCTTTTAGAGGATCAGATCAAAAATGAAACAGACAGTATTATCATCACCGGAACCACCGGAGAGGCGTCAACGTTAACCGTAGAGGAGCATCTGGAAGTGATTCGTCAGGCCGTGTCCATTGTAAATAAGAGAATTCCGGTGATTGCAGGAACCGGTTCTAACTGTACCAAAACAGCGGTAGAACTGTCTTACCAGGCCCAGCTTGCAGGGGCGGACGGCTTACTGGTGGTCACACCCTATTACAACAAGGCTACCCAGAAGGGGCTGTTTGATCACTATATGCAAGTGGCAAAGCGGGTGGACCTCCCGATTATCATGTACAATATTCCGGGCCGGACAGGATGCAGGATTGAGGCGGGAACGGCGGCGGCGCTGAACCGGGAAGCAGAGAATATAGTGGGAATGAAGGATGCAGTGGGGGATGTTTCCTATACCTTAAAGGTGATGGAAGAGACCCAGGGGGACTTTGATATGTATTCCGGGGAGGACGGCCAGGTAATTCCGTTTCTTGCCTGCGGAGGAATCGGAGTGATTTCCGTGCTTTCCAATATTGCGCCGAAATTTACCCACGATATGGTGATGAATTATCTGAACGGCAGTCATACAGAGGCCCTTAAGATGCAGCTGAAAGCCCTTCCGTTGGTGGATGCGCTGTTTTGTGAAGTGAATCCGATTCCGGTGAAGGCAGCCATGAATCTGATGGGATGGCAGGCAGGCCCGCTGCGGGCGCCGCTAAGCCAGATGGAACCTGAGAATGTGAAAAAATTATCAAAAGCGATGCAGGAATTTGGCATTTCATTGACAGAATAAATTTGGGGGTTGCCCTGTTAAGAGTAAGGATGGTAAGATATGTGACAGAAGGTTTTGTAACGTATCTGAAGTTCTGGCCCTTAGCGGGGCAGCCTTCGCTACTTAGGAGGAAACAGAAATGGTAAGAATGATTATGCATGGATGCAACGGTAAAATGGGGCAGGTGATTTCAGACATCTGCCGGGAGGATTCTGAGATTGAAATTGTGGCGGGAATTGATCCCTATACCGGGAAGGAGAATCCCTATCCGGTATTTTCTGAGCTTGAGAAGTGCAGAGTGGAAGCGGATGTGGTTGTGGATTTCGCAGCGGCTTTCGCCGTGGACGGTCTGCTTGACTACTGTGTGAACCGCCGGCTGCCGGTGGTTTTGTGCACCACAGGATTAAGCGAAGCGCAGCTTGCCAAAGTGGAGGAAACAGGCAGCCAGGTGGCTGTGCTCAAGTCCGCCAATATGTCTCTGGGGGTGAATACTCTGATGGATTTGCTGAAAAATGCGGCAAAGGTACTGGCGCCGGCCGGGTTTGACATTGAGATTGTGGAAAAGCATCACAACCAGAAAGTGGACGCCCCAAGCGGCACAGCTCTGGCTCTGGCAGACTCCATCAATGAAGCATTGGATCAGGCATATGAATATAAATATGACAGGACACAGGAAAGAAAAAAGCGGGACAGAAAGGAAATCGGAATCCAGGCAGTCAGGGGCGGCAATATTGTAGGGGAACACGAAGTTATTTTTGCCGGCATGGATGAAGTGATAGAGATTAAGCACACGGCGTATTCCAAAGCAATTTTCGGCAAAGGAGCCGTGGAGGCGGCCAAATTTCTGGCAGGAAAACCGGCGGGAATGTACGATATGAAAGATGTAATAGCAGCAGGAAAATAAATTCAGGAGAAGTCAGGGAGATTAGCAAAATGGGAACAGCAGATATCAGATATTTAAAAGGATTGGCGAAGCAATATCCTACCATTCCGGCGGCGGCTACGGAAATCATCAATTTGCAGGCAATTTTAAGCCTGCCCAAAGGAACCGAGCATTTTATTACGGATATTCACGGAGAATACGATCAGTTTCAGCATATTATGAAAAACGGCTCCGGGGCAATCAAGCGAAAGATTGAGGAAGAATTCTGCAACAGCCTGTCGGTGGCGGAAAAAAAGAATATTGCCATTTTAATTTATTATCCGGAACTGAAATTAAAACAGGTAGTCAGACAGGAGGATAATATGGAGGACTGGTACAAAGTGACCCTGTACCGTCTGATCCGAATTTGCAAAAGCGCCTCCTCCAAGTACACCAGATCCAAGGTGCGTAAAGCGCTGCCCAAGGATTTTGCCTATGTGATCGAAGAGCTTCTGACCGGACGGCCGGATGTGACGGATCAGGAGGCATACTATAACGAGATTATCAATTCCGTGATCCGCACCGGAAGGGCCTCGGAGCTGGTGGTTGCATTCTGCAATTTAATCCGCCGGCTGATTGTGGATCATCTGCATGTGGTGGGGGATATTTACGATAGGGGACCTTATCCGAATCTGATTATGGACACGCTGATGGAGCATCATTCCGTGGACATTCAGTGGGGCAATCACGACGTACTCTGGATGGGGGCGGCGGCAGGCAATCCCGCCTGTATTGCAAATGTGATCCGTATTTCCGCAAAGTACGGGAACCTGAACACACTGGAGGATGGATATGGAATCAATCTGATTCCCCTGGTAAGATTTGCGCTGGATAAATATGCAAAAGATCCCTGCGACGTGTTCCATCTGGACTACCGGGAGGATGAGTACGATATCAAAGATGTCCAGTTAGATGAAAAAATGCACAAAGCCATTACGATTATCCAGTTTAAACTGGAAGGGCAGTTGATGAAGCGGCGGCCGGAATTCCAGATGGAGCACAGGCTTCTTCTGGATAAAATGGATTTGGGAAAAGGAACCGTTGTGGTGGAGGGGAAAACCTATCCCCTGAAAGACACCTGCTTCCCCACCATTGATATGAAAAATCCCTATGAGCTGTCCCCGGAAGAGGCGGATGTGGTGGATCGTCTGGTGACGGCATTTATCAATTGCGAGAAGCTGCAGAAGCATATACGCTTCCTTTTTACCAAGGGGAGCCTTTACAAAGTATACAACGGCAACCTTCTGTATCACGGCTGCGTCCCCTTTAACGAGGACGGCAGTTTTAAGAAGGTGCGGGTGTTTGATCAGGAATACAGCGGCAAAGAACTGTATGATGTGTTGGAGCATTATGCCAGAAAAGGCTATTACTCCATTGACTCTGCAGAGAAGCAGAAGGGCCTTGACATTTTGTGGTTTATCTGGCAGAATGCCAATTCCCCGGTGTTTGGAAAATCCAAAATGACCACCTTTGAACGGTATTTTATCGCGGATAAAGCCACCCATAAGGAGCCCAAAAATCCCTATTACCGCCTGTTGGAGCAGGAGGATATTGTCAATAAAATCCTGAAGGAATTCGGCTTGGAGGGGGCGGATTCTCATATTATCAACGGCCATGTGCCGGTGGAAACCAAGCGGGGAGAATCTCCGGTGAAATGCAACGGCAAACTTCTGATTATTGACGGAGGATTTTCCAAGGCGTATCAGCCGAAAACGGGAATTGCGGGATATACCTTGATTTATAATTCCTTCGGCCTGCTGCTGGCGGCTCATGAGCCTTTTGAATCGGTGGAAAAAGCAGTGCAGGACGGCAATGATATCCATTCCCATATGATGCTGGTGCAGCATGTAAACATGAGAAAAACGGTGGCTGACACAGATGTGGGAAAAGAAATCAAAGAAAGCATTATTGATTTGGAGAAGCTTTTGTGCGCTTACCGGGAAGGGGCCATTGTAGAACGGCAGTAAAGTGCTTTCGCTGCCAGAGCTTGTCGCTGATGGATGAAGGGCGGCAGGCATTCCTGTAAAGACCCGGAAGAAAGCTACAAAGTATTTGAAATTTTGCAGAAAGTATATTAGAATTAAGAAAGAATCCTGCTTTGCAGGATTCTCCGCCTGCGGCGGGTCGCTTTTGCGACATCATTCCCTTCCGCCGCAGTGCGATCATTGTTTTTTATCTTATAGGAAATCCAAAGGAATTTCCTATAAGATAAAAAATGGCAGCAGGCAGCCTAAAGGAGCTGCCTCTCCCGAAACAGTACGTAGAAGATTAAAGTAGGCGGAGGTTTAAGTATGTACCCAATTGTAAAGAAGAGAAAGCTGGCAGATAAGATTTATCTTATGGATGTCAAAGCGCCCCGTGTGGCTAAGTCCTGTCTGCCCGGGCAGTTTGTAATTGTGAAGATGGACGAAGAGGGCGAGCGGATTCCGCTTACCATTTGTGATTATGACAAAGAAGCAGGAACGGTTACCATAGTATTTCAGATTGTGGGGGCATCCACCCAGCGCATGGAATCCTTAGAAGAGGGCGGCTCATTCCAGGATTTTGTAGGGCCTTTGGGATGTGCGTCTGAACTGACGGAAACTCCTTTGGAAGAGCTGAAGCAGAAAAAGATTGTATTTATTGCAGGAGGCGTCGGAACAGCACCGGTATATCCCCAGGTAAAATGGCTCCATGAACAGGGCGTAAATTGCGATGTGATCATGGGATCTAAGACCAAAGACCTGCTGATTCTGGAGGAGGAAATGAAGCAGGTGGCAGGAAACCTCTATGTGACAACCGATGACGGAAGCTATGGGTTCCACGGAATGGGAACCAATCAGTTGGAAGAATTGGTGAAGCATGGAACTACATACGATTTGTGTATCGCAATCGGCCCTATGATTATGATGAAATTTGTCTGCCTTCTCACCAAGAAGCTGGAGATCCCAACCATCGTTTCTTTGAACCCCATTATGGTGGACGGAACCGGAATGTGCGGCGCATGCCGGGTAACCGTGGGAGATCAGGTGAAGTTCGCCTGTGTGGACGGCCCGGAATTTGACGGCCATCTGGTGGATTTTGACCAGGCCATGAAACGGCAGCAGTTGTATAAGACAGAAGAGGGAAGAAGCATGCTGAAGCTGACAGAGGGAGATACCCATCACGGCGGATGCGGACAGTGCGGAGGTGACAAGTAATGGATGTAATGAAGAAAGTCCCGGTACGGGAGCAGGACCCCAAGGAGCGTGCCCGGAATTTTGAGGAAGTATGTCTGGGTTATAATAAAGAAGAGGCAATGGAAGAGGCAGAAAGATGCTTAAACTGCAAAAATGCCCAGTGTGTGAGGGGATGTCCGGTTGCTATTGACATTCCCGGATTTGTCTGCCAGATCAAAGAAGGCAGGTTTGAGGAAGCTTACCAGACCATCAGCAAATCCAGCGCACTTCCGGCAGTCTGCGGACGTGTGTGTCCCCAGGAAAGCCAGTGCGAAGGCAAATGTGTCCGGGGCGTAAAGGGAGAACCGGTTTCCATTGGAAAACTGGAGCGGTTTACCGCCGACTGGGCAAGAGAAAACAACATCAAGCCGGAGCCTGCAAAGGAGAAAAAAGATCACAAGGTTGCCGTGATCGGTTCCGGCCCTGCAGGGCTGACCTGTGCCGGAGATCTGGCGAAAATGGGCTATGACGTTACAATTTTTGAGGCCCTTCATGAGCCGGGCGGCGTATTGATTTACGGAATTCCGGAATTCCGTCTGCCCAAAAGCGACGTGGTGGCAAAAGAAATCGAAAATGTTAAATCTTTAGGCGTAAAAATAGAGACAAACGTAGTCATCGGGAAAGCGGGAACCATTGATGAACTGATGAAAGAGGAAGGATTTGAAGCCGTATTTATCGGTTCCGGCGCAGGACTTCCCAAGTTTATGGGAATTCCCGGCGAGCAGGCCAACGGCGTATTTTCCGCCAATGAATTCCTTACCAGAAATAACCTGATGAAAGCTTTTAAGGACGAATATGATACGCCCATAATGAAAGGAAAGAAAGTTGCGGTAGTGGGCGGCGGAAACGTAGCCATGGACGCAGCCAGAACCGCCCTCCGGTTAGGCGCAGAAGTACATATTGTGTATCGAAGAAGCGAAGAGGAGCTTCCGGCTCGTGTGGAAGAAGTGCATCATGCCAAGGAAGAAGGCATTATTTTTGACCTTTTGACCAATCCCAAAGAGGTTCTGGTGGATGAAAACGGCTGGGTCAAAGGCATGACCTGTATCCGCATGGAACTGGGAGAACCGGACGAATCCGGCAGAAGAAGGCCGGTGGAGGTTCAGGGCTCTGAATTTGATTTGGAACTGGATACAGTGATTATGTCTCTGGGAACTTCCCCCAATCCGCTGATTTCCTCCACCACCGAAGGACTGGAAATCAACCGCTGGCAATGCATTGTGGCAGAAGAGGAAAACGGCGCCACCAGTAAGCCCGGCGTATTTGCCGGCGGAGACGCTGTAACGGGAGCCGCAACCGTAATTCTTGCCATGGGCGCAGGAAAAGCTGCGGCAAAAGGAATAGACGAATACCTTTCCGGCAGATAAAAGGGGGGGGGCAAACAGGAGCCGGTGAATTTTTCAGCAGGAAAAGTATTGACGAAAAGCCGCCGGATCAGTAAAATATAATAGTTGGAAATGGGGACTGCCAGTTTCTGGCAGTCCTTAATTTATAATACATGTGAAATAAAAACATGAAACTGAGGAGGAAAATAAGTATGAAAGACGTAACAATTACAGATAATATTTTGTATATCGGCGCTGACGACAGGGATTTGGATTTGTTTGAAAGCCAGTATGTGATCCCCAACGGAGTTTCTTATAATTCCTATGTTATTTTAGATGAAAAAGTAGCCGTTATGGATACAGTGGATACAAGAAGAACAGAACAGTGGCTTAAGAATCTGGAAAAAGCCCTGAACGGGCGGACCGTGGATTATCTGGTGGTTTCCCATATGGAGCCGGATCATGCAGCCAATGTTCAGATTCTTGCAGAAAAATATCCGGATATGAAAGTAGTGGGCAATGCCAAAACCTTTCCAATGATGCAGCAGTTCTTTGAAATGGATTTGTCCGGCCGTTCTGTGGTGGTAAAAGAAGGGGATACTTTAAGTCTCGGAACCCATGAGCTGACTTTTGTGATGGCGCCCATGGTACACTGGCCGGAGGTTATGGTTTCTTATGAAAAATCAGAGAAAATCCTTTTTTCTGCAGACGGCTTCGGCAAATTCGGCGCGTTGGATGCAGAAGAGGACTGGGCGTGCGAAGCAAGAAGATATTATTTTAATATTGTAGGAAAATACGGCGTTCAGGTACAGGCCCTCCTGAAAAAAGCGGCAAATCTTGATATTGCCATGATTTGTCCTCTCCACGGCCCGATTTTAAAAGAAAATCTGGAATATTACATTGGAAAATACAATACCTGGAGCAGCTATGAGCCGGAGGACGAAGGAGTCCTGGTAGCTTATGCTTCGATCCATGGAAATACCAAAAAAGCGGCAATCAGGATGAAAGAAATCCTGGAAGCAAAGGGTGCGAAAAAAGTCGCAATAACAGACCTGTCCAGAGACGATATGGCAGAGGCTATTGAGGATGCGTTCCGCTATGATAAGCTGATGCTTGCAGCGGCAAGCTATGACGGAGGCGTATTCCCCTGTATGGAGGATTTTCTGCATCACTTAAAGAGCAAAAACTTCCAGAAACGCACCGTTGCTTTGATGGAAAACGGAACCTGGGCGCCTACGGCGGCCAGAACCATGAAAGCTGTGCTGGAGCAGATGAAAGAGATTACCCTTTGTGAAAAAACAGTTTCCATTAAATCCGTGATGAAAGAGGCAGACATTGAAAAGATGGAAGCCCTTGCAGAAGAACTGCTTGCAAAATAACCATGGAAGTGCCTGAGAGCGCCGTCAGAATTTTTTTGAAAAATATTCTGAAAGGCTGCAGGATAGGAGTAAACATGAATTTATTCGATATTGTGGGGCCAGTGATGGTAGGCCCCTCCAGTTCCCATACTGCAGGAGCCGTGAGAATCGGCCATATTGCCAGACGGCTGTTAAATGAACCTGCGGCGAAGGCGAAAATTTTTCTCCACGGTTCCTTCCTGGCCACCGGGAAAGGCCATGGGACAGACCGGGCCCTGATTGCCGGACTGCTGGGAATGAGTACGGACGATGAGCGGATTCCGGACAGTTTTGCCTGGGCGGACAAACTGGGGCTTGCGTATTCTTTTGCCGGAATTGAACTGCAGGACGCTCATCCTAATTCCGTATTGATGAAGCTGACTGGAGCTAAGGGACGTCATCTGGAACTTATAGCGTCGTCTTTAGGCGGCGGACGGATTAAAGTCTGTGAAATTGACGGCCTGGAGGCCAATTTCTGCGGAGATTACCCCACATTAATCGTCCGAAACCAGGATCAGCCGGGACATGTGGCGGAAGTCACATCCATGTTGGCCCATAAATCAGTCAATATTGCCACCATGCAGCTTTACCGGGATAAGCGGGGCGGAAGCGCAGTACTGGTACTGGAATGCGATAAAGAAGTGCCCAGAGAATCCATTAAGTGGCTGGAGAAATTAGAAGGAATCTATAAGGTGACTTATTTGAGCCTGGAAGAAGCAAAAAAAGAAAGTTCTTAAATAAACCTGAAAGACGGAAGTGGAGGGTGCCATGAGTTTTCATTCACTGGAGGAAATTGTATCAGCAGCCGAACAGCAGAAAAAGCCTTTTTTCCGCATCATTTTAGAAGATGACATGTCAGAGCGCATGGTATCAGAGGAGGAATCCTTTTTGGCCATGCAGGCCATGTACAGCGCCATGAACAGCGCAGATGAATCTTACGACGGCGGAATGAAATCCGCCAGCGGCCTTGTGGGAAACGACGGACAGAAAATGGAGGAGGCCGTAAAAGCCGGGAAAACCATTTCCGGCAGCTTCATGGGCGAAGTGATGGTAAGAGCGCTGAAAATGGGCGAGTCCAATGCATGTATGAAACGGATTGTGGCGGCTCCCACTGCAGGCTCCTGCGGGGTGATGCCGGCAGTATTTCTGACCTATCAGAATTGTTTTCATGTGTCTGATGAGAAGATGACAGAAGCCATGTTTACCGCTGCCGGGATCGGAACCGTTATTGCAGAACGGGCTTTTCTGGCAGGAGCCACCGGAGGATGCCAGGCAGAAATCGGCAGCGCCAGCGCAATGGCGGCCGGGGGACTGGCATATCTGATGGGCGGCGGAAATCAGGAAATCATCCATGCCAGCGCCATTGCCCTAAAGAGCCTGCTGGGCCTTGTCTGTGATCCGGTGGCCGGCCTGGTGGAGGTGCCCTGCGTAAAACGGAATGTGATTGGCGCGGTAAATGCCGTCAGCAGCGCAGACATGGCCATGGCCGGGATTGTCAGCCGGATACCCCCGGATGAAGTGATTTCGGCCATGCGCGCCATCGGAATGGCCCTGCCCTGCTCTCTGAAAGAAACCGGAGAAGGAGGCCTTGCCGCTACTCCGTCAGCGGTGGAAATTGCCAAAAAACTGATCTCGGATTTTTAAAGTTCATGCTATGAAGTGGTTAACCCCATTGCATTAAAAATGCTAATGTGTGATATTGAAAAATTCTAAATCGGGGATTGACAGAGCGGAAAAAATGGCTTATTATTGACAATAAGAAATGGGTTTTCACCGTACATCTTGCTACGGCTTGCTCGTTTCTTTTTTTATTGCCAGAATATCATACAGATATTTCTTGCCATTTTCAGCATGGTTAATCAAAAGACGGGCATAGAAGATATTGTATTTGATAAGCACATTTTCGTCATAGACGGGGAGGGCAAAGCGGACATCATACCTGTACCAGCCATATTTAGCGTTTTTATTATGTTTTTCTTTGCGGTTTTTTTCAAAAGCTGGATTAGATGCTATCTGTATCAGTTCAGGTATCGCAGTAGCGGCATTTGCTTTCGCTTTTGCATTTGCACCCATAAGGCTTTTCCGGCTTTCTGATTCCGTGTATTCTTCCGGTAGTTCACTCCCGATAAAAATATGCTCTGTATTTTCAGCGATTTCGTAATAGTCCCCGACATATCCTTCAAGATACTGTTTTACATCATCCCAATCAATTTGGCGTTTGCCCTTGAAACGGATATCGTTAATCAAGACCAGCTTTTTACCGTCCGCATCAGTTATGATATTTACATTTCTGCTTTCAATCATCTCTTTTGTTTCCTTTCTTCTTTTCTACTGATTTGTAGACATTAAACTGGTTCTTACACTTTTGACTGCAAAGTTCATTCCCCTTCCGGATTGCGATAAAGGCTTTCTTACAGTGTTTGCACATACGCATATCGCTGTCCTTATCCGTGAGCATGAAAGTTATATAGAGGGCCGTTCATTGCCTGTCTTATATTCTTAGCTGCTGTAACGAATCCACGGCGCGCTGGTATGTTCAAAAAATTTCTTCATAAAAATTCTCATTTTTAAGTGTTTTGTTGCAGAAAAGCGGCGAGAAATCAGCAAATGTAATTGCCTGCCTGCTTCACTCAATCCTACTACATCATCTGATGTAATATTTCTTACATTATAAACAGTTTCTTGTTATCGATCAAGCTAAAGATTTTGTGAAGAAAAAGTGTAAAGTGATATTGACAATATCAGATCTCCAAAAAAAATTTATGACACAGCCCAAACAATGTTTGGTATATGTACAATTTTAAATGTTCTTTTTCCAAAACTGATGTACGAGACTGCAGCAAACAATTTATGTTCCGTCCGTATCCAAATATAAAAAGTTCGCTCTAGTCACAGTTCGTTCGCCGGAACATTGCCCGGTTTGTGTGCCAAAGAACCTATCTGCAACTCTGTCCATTTCCAAACATAAAACGTCTGTCCGCACATCCCAAAATAAAAATAGAAAAAAATTATAAAAACTTGAAGTCACCCCAATCCCCGCTTCGTTATAAATAAATGACAGATAGTGAGAAAGGAAAGGAGGCGGATAAAATCGATAAAGAAGCATATTTTAATTATCTGTTGGATACCTACGAAAGACTGGTATACTCCATTTGCTTTAAAATGACAGGCAACCAGTTTGACGCAGAAGATTTGACACAGGAAACTTTTTTATCTGTTTATAAGAATCTGGCCACTTTCCAGAGAGATTATGAAAAGGCATGGATCTGCAAGATTGCAACCAACAAAGGGCTTGATTTCTTGAAAAGCGCCAAGCGGCGCAGCGAGCCGAAGGAAGATACGTATTTTGAAGAATTAAAGGATAACAAAGAAAGCCCGGAGGAAGCTTATTTAAGGCGGGAATCCAAAGAATATGTCTACACTGTCTGTCAGAGTTTGAAAAGCCCCTATAAGGAAGTTGCCACGGAACATTTTTACCGGGAGAAAACGGCAAAAGAAATCGCCGAAGAACAGGACAAAGGAATCAAAACAATTCAGACCCAGATTTACCGGGCCAAAGCAATGATTCGGAAAATAATGGAAGGGAGGGCGGCCGGATGATGAAAAACCATACGGAAGAAAGAATGAAGATCCAACTGAAAGAACCTGAGTTAAAAACCATGCATATCAGCAGAGACCTGTTCTGCGACTGGCAGGAAGGCAGGCTGAAAGGGCGGGAAGAAACGGATTTTTTCACCCATATCGGAGCCTGTACCTTTTGCGCAGAGCAGTTCGGAAACTGGATGGAAGAAGGGCTTTTGGAAGAAGCGGGAAGAGAACTGTTTTCCGGAAAGGAAGCGGGACCGGAAAAGAAAGAACCTGTTTTTCTGGAAGAACCGCCCCGGTATCTGAAAGAGGAAATCTTAAACAGAACCCATCAGTTAGATGTGCAGGCGTCAGTGAAGCTGAAAGAGACCTCCCGGCAGGTACAGCTTATGATTTACAGCCTGAAAGTGGGGCTTGCGGTTGCGGCTTCGATTTTCCTGCTGACTCTTACATCTAATGTCCAGCATATGGAGCTCAATTTGCAGCTGCAGGAAAACCAGCAGACGGAGCAGGAAAAGGGAGAAAGTCAGCAAATGAGTCAGGAAAAGGGGGAAGAACAGCGGCGGGAGGAAAGTATAGCCGGTAAGCTGCGCCGGGGAAGCAAAGAGATTACCACAATCTTGAATGAGCTCAGCAGCGGAGTGTTCCGCATAGACAGGGATACATCTGAAAATAAAAGAAATCAGGAGGTAACAAGATGACGAGAAAGAAAAATGGATTTTTAACTCTGTGCTTTTCGCTGGTGCCGGGGGCAGGAGAAATGTACATGGGATTTATGAAGCAGGGGGTAAGCATCATGTCCGTATTCTGGATATTGATTTTCCTTGCAGCGTTTCTGAATATGGGGCCGGTGCTGTTTATCCTGCCGATTCTCTGGTGCTACAGTTTCTTTAACGTACACAATATCCGGGGAATGTCAGACGAGGAATTTTATGCCCTGGAGGATGATTATTTATTCCATCTGGAACGGCTGCTGCCCTTGGAGAAGTGGAGCCGGAAACAGAATACGATTCTGGCGCTGATACTTATTATCATCGGAGCTTCCATGTTATGGAATTATCTGATGGATTATCTGAACTGGCTGCTGCCCAATGATATTTATTGGCATATTATGTCCGATGTTCCCCAGGTATGCATAGGTTTGCTCCTGATTTTCGGCGGCCTTTATTTAATCCGCGGCAAAAAGCGGGAACTGGATAAAAAAGAAGAAGGGAAGGAGCTGATGAAATGAGAATCAGAAGAGTTGGAAGCGTCACCTGCGGAATCCTGATGGTACTGTTCGGAATTTTATTTCTGGTGCATATGTTTTATCCGCCCCTGTCGTTGGAAGTTATTATGAAGCTGTGGCCTCTGATTCTGATTGCCTTAGGCGGGGAAATGCTGGCCTCTAACATAAGAAAAGACGGGGAAGAGGAAGTTCTCAAATATGATAAAGGCGCAGTTTTTCTGGTATTTCTGCTGACCTGCTTTGCCGCAGGCATGGGGTTCTTAGAATACTGTATGGATTATTATGCGCAGTACGGAGTGATTTATTACTGAAAAAGCAATTGCTGAAAGAAGCTGGCGGAAGATGAAGTTTAAAGACAACACAGGTTTTGCGGGAAAAGTCCACAGCCTGTATGGAGAAACTGTCATCTTCCGGCAGCGTTTTTTATGTGATTGAACCGCCGGAAATATATTCTGATCCCCGGTGATTTGTGCGCCAGCGGGCAGGCCGGCAGTTTCGCCTGTGTTTAAAGCCAAAAGTGCGTTTTACCCTCCAGAATTCTCCAAATCATCTCTTTCTATTGTATAGATCTGCTAAAAATCAATACCAAAAAATGTATACAATTAACAAAGTGACAAGAAAAATGAAAAACCATATTGCATTTTGGTAGGAAAAAGGTTATACTAGCCCTATCAGATGGAAACGTTACCGGTAAAGATACCGGAAATGTTACCGGAAATGTTACCGGAACATGCTCGGGAAATGAGGGAGACGTTTTCAAAGGTAAAATTTTCAAATTATAGGAGGATGTAAGATGAAAAAGAAATTAGTATCATTGATGCTGGTAGCAGCAATGGCAGCAACCATGGCAGCCGGATGCGGCACCAACAACGGCGGCGCAGGCAACAATGCAGGCACAGATGACAAGCAGACAGAAGACACTGACAGCAGCGATGATAAAGAAGAAGCAGGCGATGACAGCCAGGCTGCAGCCAGCGGCGACGGCGCTGTGTATTATCTGAACTTTAAGCCTGAACAGGCAGATCAGTGGAAAGCCCTGGCAGAGACTTATACCAAGCAGACAGGAGTTCCTGTAACCGTTGAGACAGCAGCTTCCGGAACTTATGAGTCCACGTTGAAATCTGAGATGGCAAAGGACGAAGCGCCTACTCTGTTTCAGGTAAACGGCCCGGTTGGTCTGGCGTCCTGGAAAGATTACTGCTATGATTTAAAAGACAGCGCAGTTTATAAGAATTTAAAGAGCGATGATTTTGCGCTGATCGCTGATTCCGGTGAAGTACAGGGCGTTGCATATGTAATTGAAACCTACGGTTTGATTTACAATAAGAAATTATTAGCTGACTACTGTGCTTTAGACGGAGCGAAAATTAAAGACGCTTCTGAAATCAACAGCTTTGCCAAATTAAAAGAAGTTGCAGATGACATTCAGGCTAAGAAAGATGACCTTGGAATCGTTGGCGCATTTACTTCTGCAGGTATGGATTCTTCCTCTGACTGGAGATTTAAAACACATTTGGCAAATCTTCCGATTTACTATGAATACGAAGCAGACGGCATTACTTCCACAGATGCAATTAAAGGAACTTATCTGGATAATTACAAAAATATGTGGGATCTGTACATTACAGACTCTACCGTAGAGTCCACCATGTTATCCAGCTCCACCGGCGAAGATGCAGCGGCAGAATTTGCAATGGGCGAAGCAGTGTTCTATCAGAACGGTACATGGGCTTACAATGATATCAAAGACAACGAAGTAGCAGACGAAGATCTTGGAATGATGCCCATTTACATAGGCGTAGAGGGTGAAGAAAATCAGGGACTCTGCACCGGTTCTGAGAACTACTGGTGTGTAAATAAGAACGCTTCTCAGGAAGACATTGACGCAACACTGGCATTTATGGAATGGGTAATCACCTCCGACGAAGGACGTACCTCCTTCCGTGATGAAATGGGATTTGTAACTCCGTTTACCACTTTCACAGATGAGTATCAGCCTGCAAACCCATTGGTAGCAGCTTCTCAGGAAGATATTGATGCAGGTCATAAGACAGTTGCATGGTGCTTCACCACAATGCCTTCTGAAAACTGGAAAAACGGCGTTGGAAGCGCATTGCTTGAGTATGCGCAGGGAACCGGCGAATGGGATGCTGTAGTCAGCGCATTTGTTGACGGATGGGCTTCAGAAGTTCAGGAAGTCAGCGAATAAGATTCCGGCGGATTCAAATTTGCTGACAGATGGGCGTCAAAAGTTCAGACAGCGAAAAAGGTAAGAAATACGGGGGTGGTAAACGCCACCCCCATTTTCAAAACATGGGAGGTAAATTATGCAAAAATCAATCAAAAAATATTTTCCAATTTTTGCACTGCCCACACTGGCAGCGTTTACAATTGGATTTATAATTCCTTTTCTTTTGGGCATCTATTTATCATTCTGCAAGTTTACGACAGTTACCGATGCGAAATTCGTAGGTATCAGCAACTATTTTAAAATATTTTCCGACAAAACATTCGGGCATGCCCTCTGGTATACCGCGGTATTTACCATTGTGTCCGTATTGCTGATCAATGTGCTTGCATTTACCGTTGCGATGCTTTTAACAAAGGGAATTAAAGGAACCAATATTTTCCGGACCGTATTTTTTATGCCCAACTTAATCGGCGGTATCGTTCTGGGATATATCTGGCAGTTATTGTTAAACGGAATTCTGGCCCACTTCCAGAAAACGCTGACCTACAGCTCTGCATACGGGTTCTGGGGCCTGGTGGTTCTGATGTGCTGGCAGCAGATCGGTTATATGATGATTATTTATATTTCCGGCATTCAGAACATTCCGGGAGAATTGATTGAGGCAGCGAAGATTGACGGCGCAACCAACGGCCAGATTTTAAGGAACGTGACCATTCCCATGGTAATGCCGTCCATTACTATCTGTACGTTTTTAACGCTGACCAACGGATTCAAACTCTTTGACCAGAACCTGGCATTGACCAACGGAGAGCCTTCCAATATGTCAGAGCTGCTGGCGCTGAATATTTACAATACGTTCTACGGCAGAACAGGTTTTGAAGGGGTGGGCCAGGCGAAAGCCGTTGTATTCTTTATTCTGGTTGCCCTGATTGCAGTGGGACAGAACTACCTGACCAGACGTAAGGAGGTGCAGCAGTAATGGGTGTAAGAAAAGCAAAACACGGATGGATTTATACGATATTTTTCAGTCTGCTTTCAATTGCATGGGTATTTCCCATTATTCTGGTATTGATTAACTCTTTTAAGAAAAAAGTGTATATCAGCCGGAAGCCCTTTACCATTCCTACAGACAAAATGTTTGTGAAATGGGACAATTATGTGAACGGCATGGAGAAAATTCATTTCTTTGATGCGTTTAAGAATTCACTGTTTATTACCGTTTTTTCTGTGGCGGTTATTATCCTGTGCACTTCCATGTGCGCCTGGTATATTTCCAGAGTAAAATCAGCATTTTCCACCTGGATGTATTATTTATGTTTGTTTTCCATGATCGTTCCCTTCCAGATGGTAATGTTTACCTTATCAAAATTAGCAAATATGTTGCATTTATCCAGTCCAGTTGGTATTATATTAGTATATTTGGGATTTGGGGCCGGCCTGGCAGTGTTTATGTTCTGCGGATTTGTCCGGAGCATTCCGCTGGAAATTGAGGAAGCAGCCATGATTGACGGATGTACGCCGATTCAGACATTTTTCCAGATTGTATTTCCGATTCTGAAGCCTACCTGCATTACGGTGGCGATTCTTCAGGCGATGTGGATTTGGAACGACTATCTGCTTCCCTATCTGGTGTTGGATATGAAGCGCTGGAAGACCATTCCCATGGCCATACAGTATTTGAAAGGCGGTTATGGTTCTGTGGATATGGGAGCCATGATGGCAATGCTGGTATTGGCAATTATCCCGATTATCGTATTTTACATGGCATGCCAGAAGCATATTATCGAAGGCGTGGTGGCAGGCGCAGTAAAAGGCTAGACTTAAGATAAGGTGGAAAATGATATGTTGACCATTAAAGATATTGCAAAAGAATCCGGATATTCAGTCAGCACCGTGTCCCGTGTGCTGAACAACCGCAGAGATGTGAGTCCGGAAGCAAAGAAGAGAATTACAGAGATCGTGGCAGCCCGTCATTTTGTGCCCAATAACAATGCCAAACATTTGAAACAGAACAGCAGCAAGACCATTGCAGTACTGGTGAAAGGCACGTCCAATATGCTTTTTGCCAGTATTGTGGAGGCCATTCAGAAAAAGATAGAAGCCACCAGGTATACGGTGAGCATCAATTATATTGATGAAGATGACGATGAAGTGCGGGAAGCTTTAACTGTCTGCCGGGAACACAAGCCCCTGGGCATGCTGTTTCTGGGAGGCAACCCGAAATTTTTTGAAAAATCCTTTGAATCCGTCAAGATTCCCTGTGTTCTGGTTACAAACCAGGGAGAGTTGCTGGGATTTGACAATTTATCCAGTGTGGCTACCGATGATGAAGCGGCGGCGGAATTTGCCATTGATTATCTGATTGGGCAGGGACATGAAAAGATTGGAATATTGGGCGGCGATTTTGTATTGTCACATACCAGTAAACAGAGATATTTGGGATGCGTGAAAAGTTTTCAGAAGCATCAGATTCCCTTTGAAGAAGAACAGTATTTTGAAAAAGCCAGGTTTTCTTATGAAAGCGGGTACAGGGCAATGAAGCGCCTGATGAAAAAGGCGGAAGATATTACGGCAGTATTTGCCATGAGTGATGTGATTGCAATCGGAGCAATCCGCGCTGTGATTGACTGCGGCAGACAGGTGCCGGAGGATATTTCCGTGATGGGATTTGACGGAATTACCATGGCGGAGTATTACAACCCGAAATTAACCACCATACAGCAGCAGTACAATATTCTGGCTGTCAGGAGTGTGGAAATTTTATTACAGAACATTGACTGGAACGTTGCGCCGGTGTATGAGATCATTCCCTTTCATCTGGTGCAGGGAGAAAGTGTAAGGAAAATAAACACGCCTTTGACCGGAAGCTGAACCAAACAGCCGGAAGCGGAGAATTCTGCGCTTCTGGCTTGGATTGTGTGTAAGCCGGACAGAGGACGTGAATAAAAAATAGATAAGATGCGCGGCAGGCGCATCGCAGGAGGTACCCATTATGCGCAGCAGCGGAGTTTTAATGCATATTTCTTCCCTTCCGTCCCCTTACGGAATTGGAACCATGGGAAAGGAAGCGGTAAAATTTGTAGATTTTCTTGTAAAGGCGAAACAGAGTTTCTGGCAGGTATTGCCCATCTGCCCTACCAGTTACGGAGATTCGCCCTATCAGTCTTTTTCCAGTTTTGCAGGAAATCCTTACTTTATCGATCTTGATATTCTCTGCAAAGAGAAGCTTTTAACGAAAAAAGAATGTCAGTCCTATGAATGGGGAAAAGACATTACGAAAGTGGATTACGGCATTCTCTATCAGAACCGTTATCTCTTATTACATAAAGCTTTTGTTCGGTTTCGGAAAAATATTCCTGAAGATTATGAAGCGTTCTGTCGGGCCCAGGCAGACTGGATGGAGGATTACGCCCTGTTTATGGCGCTGAAAGACGCCCATAACGGCGTTCCCTGGAGCCAGTGGGAGACAGAATTAAGGCTGCGCAGAGAGGATGCCATGGCAAGGGCCAAAGAGGAACTGGCAGAGGAAATTGATTTCTGGAAAATGCTGCAGTATTTGTTTTATCGGCAGTGGAATGAGCTGAAAGCTTATGCCAATGAAAAGGGAATCCGGATGATCGGAGACGTGCCCATTTATGTGTCCATGGACAGCGCGGATGTGTGGGCCAATCCTTCCCAGTTTTACCTGAATGAGAATTTGGAGCCCATTGATGTGGCAGGATGTCCGCCGGATGCATTTTCCGATGACGGACAGCTGTGGGGCAACCCGCTGTTTCGATGGGATGTGATGAAAGGGGACGGCTACCGGTGGTGGATTCAGCGGTTGGAGAAAATGTCGAAGCTGTTTGACGTGATCCGAATCGACCATTTCCGGGGATTTGATTCCTACTATGCTATTCCCTACGGAGATAAGACGGCCAAGAACGGAGAGTGGCGCAAGGGCCCCGGAATTGAATTGTTCCATACCATTGAAGCATCCTTGGGGAAACTGGACATTATCGCAGAGGATCTGGGATTTCTGACAGATTCTGTCCATGAGCTGCTTGCAGCTTCCGGGTATCCTGGAATGAAACTGATTCAGTTTGCTTTTGACAGCAGGGAGGACGGAGATTACCTGCCCCATAATTACGACACCAGAAATTCTGTGGTTTATGCGGGCACCCACGACAATGATACCATTCTGGGATGGATGAAAACGGCTCCAAGGCCCTGTGTCACATATGCCAGGGAGTATTTGAACCTGAATAAAGAGGAAGGATACAACTGGGGCGTAATGCGGGGCGTCTGGTCCAGTATCAGTGATACGGCAGTGGTGACCATG
Organism: Petralouisia sp.; assembly: GCF_056822245.1. Taxonomy (NCBI): domain Bacteria; kingdom Bacillati; phylum Bacillota; class Clostridia; order Lachnospirales; family Lachnospiraceae; genus Petralouisia; species Petralouisia sp. Next base: position 102,434 of record NZ_JBQIOP010000006.1, read on the forward strand.
CAGGATTTACTGGGAATTGGAAGCGAAGGAAGGATGAATACCCCCTCTACCTTAGGATGCAACTGGATGTGGCGCATGAAACCGGGAGCGATTGATGCAAAGCTGATCCGGCATATTTGCAGACAGGTGGAATTATATGGAAGAGCCCCGAAGGGATGAAAGCAGATTTATGACGTATTATTTTATTGTAAACGCTGCCTCCAGAACCGGGAAGGGCAAAAAAATCTGGAAAGCTCTGGAGGCGGAATTAAAGAGAAGAAACACAGATTACCGTGCATATCTGACGAAATATCCGGGTCATGCAGGGGAACTGGCGGAAAAACTTACAGGGAAACACCAAAAACAGGTGATTTCCCTTGTTGTAGTTGGGGGAGACGGAACAGCCAATGAGGCGGTAAACGGTATCCGGGATTTTGAACAGGTGCGGTTCGGCTATATTCCCACCGGCTCCGGCAATGATTTGGGCAGGGGACTGGGCCTTCCGAAAGATCCGCTGACAGCGCTGCAGGTGATTTTAGAGTCCAAAGAGCTGTATGCCATGGATTTGGGCAGAGTGTCCTGGGGGTCTGAATTCGAAAAGAGCGCTTATTTTAATATCAGCTCCGGAATCGGAATGGACGCAGAAGTCTGCAGGCGGGTCAATGCCGCAGGACTTAAAGTGTTCTTAAACAAACTGCATCTGGGGAAATTGTCTTACTTTGTCCAGACAGCGCTGACACTGGCAGAAATGCCCTGTGTGCAGGCGGGGATGCAGCTGGAACAGACAGAGAAAAGACGAATTCACGGATTGGTTTGCGCAGCAGTGATGAACCACCGGTGCGAGGGCGGCGGACTGCCGATGGCGCCGGAGGCTTCGGCCCAGGACGGCAAATTGTCGATCTGTTACATTCACGGCGTAAAAAGGCTTCGGGCGCTTTTTCTTCTGCTTATGCTGGTGAAGGGGAAGCATCTGGGATTTCAGGGAATTGAACTGGTGGAGTGCAAGTCCTGCACCTTCTGGCTTCAGGAGCCTATGACTGCCCATATGGACGGGGAAGATCTGGGAGATTTGATCCGGGTGAAATATGAGTGCCTGCCTGGCGTTTTGAAAATTATGCGGTGATGATTTATTCTGAAAATTGCTTGTGCAGCTTAGAGCGTGTTTGAAAAATTCTGATGCTGCACAAGCAGATGTTAGATTTAAGACAGGGTGCCGTTAACACTGCAGGTCAATGTTACAGTTTTTGTAATAGAATTAATAATAGCTGAATTAAGGTATTGCGTTCCGGTTGCGGAAGCGCTTGCACTGTTTCCGCTTTTGGAGGCCGACGAGTTAGTTATTTTCCAGGAAGTGGAATAAGTGTTTGCTGTAACTGCTGATTTGATACAAGCAGCCCGGGAGCCGGTTCCGTATGTAAAAGTCCCGGTTACGGTAACGGACCATAGCTTACTGCCGGAACTTGAATGGTATGTAGTAGTTTTACTTCCAGTGCGTGTAGCTGAAAAAGGAGCAGCCGATCCGGAAGTATGATTGGTTGTAACTGTAACAGTGAAATAACTTCCATCTTCAAGATATTCGATAAAATCATGTACGGTATATTCTGTAGCATATGTAGTAGTTGTAAAACTAAAAAAGATAGAAAGGCTTAAAAGTAAGCATAATAACTTGTTCATAATATAAATCCCTCGGTTATTCATTTTTAATTAAGATATTCAATCGTAGTTTTTTCTATGGCAGGCAGATTGTCCTCAAAAGCCTTATAGGCGAGGTAATTGGTTGCACTCCAAACAGCTAACATGGCAATAATGCCAAAAATAATAAAACAACAGGAAATACGGATGTATTTTGTGCGGGATAAATGTTTTATCAGGTAGTCCGGATCTACGTTGTCAAGATAGTCCTGAATAACAGCAGTGGGTGAACCAAATTCTTTTTCTAAAACAGTAAATTCTACATTTTCTTTATTGTCAGCAAATTCTGAGATGTTCTGTTTCAGATCAGAGTAAAAGCGTTTTTCATATGGTCCGTAGATAGGAAACATAGAACGGACCATCTTTTTATATTTTTTTATATCATTCATTTCTGTGTTCCTCCGTCATCTCCACGATAAGAAAGTAAAAGCTGGATTCCTTCAGTTACTTTCGTATAATCTTCTAAGAGTTCAGATAAATATTCTTGTCCCTGGGGTTCAAGATGATAATAAACGCGGGTGAGGCGTCTGCCAACCTGTTTTTTATAATCAGTAATATACCCTTTATCTAAAAGACGGTAAAGGGTTGGATACATGGAACCTTCTGGAATTTTCAATATACCGTTGGAGTGCTTATGAATCAACTGCGATAACTGATAGCCATATAAATCTTCAATTTGCAGAAGATGCAAAAGCAACATTTCCACAGAACCCTTTTTAAAATTATCACGATTAGCCACAACAAAACCTGTACTTTCTAAGAGAATATGTATATCATATAGATATATAGCACAAATAGATAAATAAGTCAATACCTTATTTATCTAAATGGTTATTGACAAAGAGGGATGATTTGTGTAGTATATAATTGCAAGGTTAACATCAGCTTAATTACATATTTTGTAATTAATAACAACAGAGAAGGGGGGATTCTATGGATGTGCAAAAAAAGTCCTCATAAAACCAAGCGATGAGAAGTGCCATTTAATGGCGGTAGGTTTTATGAGGATATACTTAGTATAATATTCTTTTTAGTTTATTGCAAGAGATTTGCAGCAGGAAAAATTACAAATTACAGAGATATTTCAGTGTGAAAAATCATAATTTGCACATTGGGAACAACAGGAACAGGAGGATAATACTATGTTAAGAAACAAAATTAAAAAAATTGCAGGTGTTGCTTTGTTATCAGTGACAATCATTGGAATAAGCGGAACAGTACAGGCCAATGCAAATAACTGGCAGGATACAAATTTCACATTTAACTTTAATAATTCACAGAAATATACTGTAGCGCGTCCAAAAACTGACACCAGTAAATTATATATGAAGTGTGAGAGTATTACTCCAAACACATCTTATACAGCGCATGCTATTGGATGCACCTCGGCATCATCCAGCGATAGGGTTGATTGTTCAAAGGGAAATAGCTATAGCTTTAGTAAGGCCGGGGACGCTCATTATATGACAAGCTGGGTAAAAGAATGGAATTACGGATATGCCAGGATTGCCGGAAACCCGAATTATGGATATGCATTTTCAGCATCAGGTAAATGGAGTCCAGACAATAAAGCAGGTCTTTAAAAATTATATAAGTTTTGTAAGACATGCCTGATTAAATGAACTAAGGGGTGTTGCAAAATAAAGTTTTTCTGCAGGATACGGGGCGCTGGTTGATTCTGGTATCATTATACTGCATGAATTTCCTGTTTTGTGACAACTCCTTGGTTCTATTCAAGAGTATACTTATTTGCCAAATGATTTGCCTGTTTTCTTGAAATAGCGAAAACTTGTTGGCAAATCATTTCGCTCACGGGTATAAAAAGGAAAACAGTGCGTTTCTGTGGTTCCATAATATTTAGAAAGGAAGCTGTCCATGAATCGTAATAGTAAATATGCCATATTCTGTATCATCATAATGATAACTTTATCTGTGTCTGCCTGTTCTGCGAAACAGTCGGAACCGCAGAAATCAAATGGAATTATCCAGGAAAATCAGGTTTCAGACAAAGATAATACAGATGGAAAAGCGCAGAATATTGGTTCTGCAGATGTAGAATATGTGGATGATGAATATGTAATGTCAGATAATTTATTGCCGTTTGGTTCGGAAATTATTTATGAAGATATTTCCTATAAGGTTTTAAATGTGGAGAAAACGAAAAAATTTGGCGGCAGAATCCGAAATAATCTGAATGATCTCTCTTTTGAAGGAATAGATTCGGAAGGTAATCTGAAAGGAAACGAAACATATGTTTTTTTGAAGATATGTTTTACAAATACATCAGAGAAAGAAAAAGAAATATACAGAAATCAGGGAGTGATAACAGGTATCGCTGAAGATTTTCAGATTTTTCAACTTAGCGCAGATACTGTGTACATTGATCAGTTCTGGAATGGGGGAGACGAATCCAGTGTTCAGCATTATGTACTGAAGCCTGGTGAAAGTGTGGAAAGCGAGGTTGGTTATCTTTTACAGGATGCTGATGTTCAGGGAAAATTGTACTACATGATAGGAGATACGTCTGAGTATGACGATATTGATAATAAGTTTGTGGCTCTGGAGGAATAAGGTATGGGAAAATTGATGCGGGCAGAGTTCTTTCGGGCATTTCATAATAAAATATATATGGCTTCGATTGGAGTTGGATTGCTGATTTGTATCTGGCATTTTTGGGAAAATGTGTATCCGCTGAAGGATTATGTGTATACGGCACAGTACCCTCTTTCTTCTTTTGCAAAATGGCTGGGAGGAGATAACAGTTCTTTACAGCCGGTATTGTATTATTTATTGGTTCCGATTTTGTGCGCCCTGCCATATGCCGGAAGTTATTTTTCTGATATAAAGACAGGATATGTCAAACAAGTGCTGATACGAAGTAAGAAAAAAGATTATCTGAGATCTAAATATATTATGACTTTTATTACAGGGGCCACAGTATCTGCAGTGCCTCTGGCGTTGGATTTTATTTTGACAGGCATGGTTTTGCCGGCGGTAATTCCGCAAAGCGGAACTGGAATTTTTGGCGGAGCGCCTAAAATGCTGATGGCTGATTTATTCTATACCCACCCATATTGCTATCTGTTTTTATATTTGATTCTGGATGCCGTATTTTTCGGATTACTTACTACAATCGCATTGCTTGCAGCTCATTTGACAGAAAATCGCTTTCTGGTCATACTTATGCCGTTTTTATGCTATTTATTTGTATTTTCAGTGAGCCAGATGACAGGAGCCGTACAGTTAAGCCCGTTTGGTTTTTTGAGGCCAAGCCAACCGGTTTTTTCTACATGGCACATTATATTGGGAGAATTATTGCTTCTGATATTGGGAGGAGGAATTTTTCTGTATGTCAGTACCAAGAAAGAAATCCTTTAATGCCGTTCCTGTTTTCCAGACTATGTGGCGTCAGGCTTCAGGTGATAGAAGACAGTGGTTTTTATGGTTTGTAATACAGTCAGCATCTTCTTTTTTTTATCTATACCGCATGAATTATCATTATGTTTGCGAATACGGGCTAATGCCGTGTAAAGCGGATTTTTTTATATGGATGGATATGTTGCCGGCAAAGTATACCTTTGTTCTTCCGGTTGCTCTGTGCATTTTTATGAAGCTTGGGAAGGAATTAGAGTCAGAACAGTATTTGATACGGAAAATACACAGAAGGAGCGTCTGGTATGAAATGTTTATTCGTACAGCAGTTGTTTCTATATTATTAACGGCGGTTACTGTAATGGCAGTCTCACTTTCTGCTGCTTTAAATGATTATGCGTTCATGAATTGGAATGAAAAAAGGAGTCTGTACTGGTTTTTTATGAATGGACAAGTGTGTGCCAGAACGATAAGCTTCTGGAAAGTGATATTGTGTTTTTCATCTTTAAACTTTTTGAATTACTTTTTTACTGGTATGGTGGCGGCTGTCACCAGAATTATAATTGTGAGTCCGATACCTGCCTGGATTTTTTGCCTGGGAACAGCCTTGTTTGATTATGGAAGGAGCCATCCTCTGTTTTTTTATGGAAAATATTCTGTCGCTTATGCAAATTGGACAGAAACACATTTTTTAAGAATGGCGCTTTCAGGGGGAATACCAATTTTATTAATGTTTGCAGGCGGACTGGCAGCCATCAGGAGGAAAAATTATTATGGAAAAGCAAATATTCATGAAAAGTAAACGATGGAACAGTTTATTAAAATATGATTTTGTATGCGGGATGTGGAATAATCGTTATAGATGGGCGGTTTGTTTTGGAGTATTTGTATTTTTGGCGGACTTATCTGTTCAAACCTGCAATATGGCGGATATAGATGCCGGATATTTGGGATATTACACATATTTGATGCAGGGACTGCCAGAGTATATCCGGACAGAGACCAGTATCTTCCAGCTTCCGGTTCCGTGGCTGATTTTTCATGGATATCTTTTTTTTCTTATATGCTCTTATCCTGTAAGTGATTTATCTGGCTGTGGTCAGCAGATTATGCTTCTCTCAGAAAAGAGAGAACGCTGGTGGCTTGGAAAAGTATGCTGGTGTGTATGGAATATTTTTTTCTATTATGTGAGTTTTAACTGTATTATGCTTGTGATGTCCCGGCTCAGAGGAAATTTCTTTAAAAATACAGACGGCTTGAAAAATGTGCTTGGTATTGATGCAGGACTTGTGAACGCAGAGGAATTTATCATGATATGGGCATGTCTCCCGGTTCTTTTTTCAATTGCTTTGGGACTGGTTCAGATGGTGCTTGGGATTCTTATTAAACCAGTTGCCGCTTATTTTTTTACTATGTCATATTTGATTACTTCGGTTTACTGGAAATCTCCCTTTTTACTGGGAAATTTTGCGATGATATTGAGAAATCGTCCCATCATAACAGATGGACTTTCATCTTATATGGGGATGCTGTTATGTGCAGGAGTGAGTGGGGCCGCCATTTTTACAGGGCGGCTGATTGTAAAGAAAAAAGATATTTTAGAGGTGGAAAAATGAAAATAACAGTCAAAGATTTGACAAAAGAAATAAAAGGGGTTCGTGTTCTGAATGGCATAAACCTGGAAATGGAGGATGGATACATTTATGGGCTGCAGGGAAAAAACGGTTCTGGAAAGACAATGTTTATGAGGGCTGTCTGCGGTTTCGTTTTGCCAACGAAAGGAAGCATTACGATAGATGGCAAAGTCTTGGGGAAAGATATGTCTTTTCCGGAAAGTGCGGGTATGATGATTGAAAATCCTGCTTTCCTGCCGAATCTTACCGGTTTTGACAATTTAAAGCTTCTGGCCTCTGTAAAGGGGATTATTGGAAAGGATGAAATTGAGGAGGCTTTGCATTGTGTTGGACTGGAACCGCTGGATAAAAGGAAGTATCGGAAATACTCCCTTGGAATGAAGCAGCGTCTTGGAATTGCCTGTGCGATAATGGAAAATCCAAAACTCCTGGTATTGGACGAACCTTTCAACGCATTGGACAGTGAGGGGGAACGGCTCTTGCGGGAGATTCTGATAAAAAGAAAAGAAGCCGGAACATTGATTATTCTTTCTTGCCATGATAAGGATGAACTGGAAGCTTTATCAGATCAGATTTTCCTAGTCGAGAATGGAGTTTTCTCAAGTTAGAGGGAGGCGTCAGATAAGATGAAGAAAATAAATACGATGATAGTTCTGATTTTGCTTATATTGGCCGGAGCACGTTATTATTCCGTAAACGCTCATTATCCCAGTCCAAAAGTGAAAACTTATACGAAGGGGGAAACTCTTGAATTGGGGAATTACCGTTTTACTTTAAAGAAATGGGAATGGCACAATGGAGAAATATATCATGAACTGATGCCTGGGTATGTGTGGCTTATAGAAAATGGAAAAAGTTATCCCAGTGAAAAGGAGCGTGTAGGAATTGCCACGGTTACAATCGAAAAATGGAAAGATGACGACACGTTTTTAGATTTGACCAATATTACATTTGAGTCGAAGGCATGGGGGAATCAGTGGGATCATGAATTTTTTATGGGGATCAATCAAGAGTTGGAAGGGCTGCGCCTTGAGATGAAGGCCGGGGAAAGCCAGGATATACTGTTTCCGATTGCGACAGGGGAGATTCAATTTCCGCAGAAGGAATGGGATATGATTGATCAGAGGGATTTTTATATAGTGATTGATTATTATCCTGTAAAATATCAGTTATTGTGTGAGTAATGCTTGAAAATTGAATATATCTCCTTTGGAAGAACATATGTGAACGCCTGGTACAAATATCTGGCATTCCCCGCAAACCTCCTGCATATACTGATAACAGTAGAACAGGAGGTTTTTGTATGGAAAATATCAATACAGGTACATATAATATTTACAAAGATATCAGCGCCAGAACCGGCGGAGATATCTATATCGGGGTGGTGGGGCCTGTGCGTACCGGCAAATCCACGTTTATCAAGCGTTTTATGGACGTGATGGTGCTGCCGGAAATGGAGGATGTGCACAGCAGAGAGCGGGCCACGGATGAACTGCCCCAGTCAGCCCAGGGCAAGACCATCATGACCACAGAGCCGAAATTCGTGCCCAAGGAGGCAGCCAAAATAAAACTCAGCGAGGACTTAGAGGTCAGCGTCCGGCTTATTGACTGTGTGGGCTTTATGGTGGACGGCGCCACCGGACATATGGAAGAAGGGGCGGAACGGATGGTGAAAACCCCCTGGTTCGACTATGAGATTCCTTTTACCCAGGCTGCGGAAATCGGCACCCAGAAGGTGATTCGGGAACATTCCAATATTGGAATTGTGATTACTACAGACGGTTCCATCACGGAACTGCCCAGAGAGAGCTATATTCCTGCAGAAGAGAAAACCATTGCAGGGCTGAAGAAACTGGGCAAGCCCTTTTTGCTGCTTTTGAATACCCAGAAGCCTTACGGGGCGGAGAGCCAGAAATTAGCGGAGGAGCTTTCGGAAAAATACGGAGTGTCCACATTGCCGGTGAACTGCGAGCAGCTGAGAAAAGATGATATTTTCCGGATTCTGGAAGGAATTCTCTATGAATTTCCCATTGAACGGGTGGACTTCTTTCTGCCGAAATGGGTGGAAATGCTAGAAAATACCCATAAAATCAAAGAAAATATCATCAGCAACGCCATGCAGATTCTTAAGAAATTCACCTTTGCCAAAGATGTGCGGAACACGGAGCTTGTGCCGGAGGGAGAATATATCCGCCGGATGAAATTAGATAAGGTGGAGCTGTCCCGGGGCTGCGTCCAGATTATGTTTGACATTGACCAGAAATATTATTACGAAAATATGAGCGAACTGACAGGGGTTCCCATTTCCGGGGAATATCAGTTGATTTCCATGATTCGGGAACTGTCCGCTATGAAAAAAGAGTATGATAAGGTAGGCAGCGCCATGGAGGCCGTGAAGCAGAAAGGATACGGCGTGGTAACGCCCCAGCTTACAGATATTGAAATTGAGGAGCCGGTGCTGATCCGCCACGGCAATAAATTCGGTGTGAAAATCAAGGCCCAATCTCCCTCGATTCACATGATCAAAGCGAATGTGGAAACCGAGATAGCCCCGATTATCGGAAGCGAAGAGCAGGCCCAGGATTTGATTGGGTATATCAAAACCTCCAGGGAGCAGGAGGAAGGGATCTGGCAGACCAATATTTTTGGGAAATCCATCGGGGAACTGGTGGAGGACGGAATCCGCAGCAAAATTACCATGATGGATGACGAAAGCCAGGTGAAGCTGCAGGATACCATGCAGAAGATTGTCAATGACAGCAACGGAGGACTGGTGTGCATTATCATATAGAAGATGTGTTTCACTGAAAGAAATGTTGTGAACGGTCAATGTCATTAACTTAAGGAATCTTTTACATTTTGAATGGTAAAAGGTTCCTTTTTTCGGTGTTTATACTGTATAATGAAAATAGCTAACTGATGTTTTT